>NZ_JBEHGF010000004.1:0-122053 GCF_040225725.1 Corynebacterium sp. KPL4015
CAGCTGCTTTACACCCCATGCCCTGCTCGAAACACTCCACCAACTGCTCGCGCTGATATTCGCTCAACGAACTTCGTGCTCTCAAAGAAAACTACTCCCTACTAGTCGGTAACTGATTTCTCAGTCCAACTAATGGGGAGCAGTTCAAACGGTGTCGGCGGGGTTATCTGTGTCTTAGGGTGGGCATCGTCAAGCGCCAGCTGGGCAAGCACTAGCTAGGCAGGTGCAGGCTAGCGCGGCGGCAGGATGGCCTCGGGGGTTTCTGGCAGGAGCTGGCCGCCGTCAATAATCAGCGTTTGGCCGGTGATATATCCGGCCTCGGTGGAGGCGAGGAAGGCCGCGGCATTGCCAATATCGCGGGGGCTGCCAAGCCGGTGCAGCGGGATGGAGCGCGTCATTTCATCGAGGTAGTCCTGGCCCTGCGCTTCGAGGCCTTCGGTGAGGATATTTCCGGGCAAAACGCCATTGATGGTGATGCCATCGCGGGCGATTTCTAGGGCAGCGGAGCGGATAAAGCCCTGTTGGGCCGCCTTGGAGGCGCCGTAATGTGCCCAACCGGGAAAGCCGGTGTGCGAGCCGGTAATGGAGGTGGTGATAACGATGCGCCCGTAGCCGCGCTCCTTCATATACGGCAGGGCTTCTTGCACGACCTTGAACGTGCCGTGGGTGTTGATGTCAAACATTGTCTCCCACTGTTTATCGGTCATCTCTTCCAGCGGGCAGTTGGGAAAGACCCCGGCATTGGAGCAGACGATGTCGATTGCCCCGTGCGCGGCGTGGGCTTTGGCAAACAGTTCTTTAATGGAGTCCCTATCGGTGACATCGACAGAACAGGCGGTAGCACCGAGCTCCGCGGCGGTGGCTTCAGCCTTGTCGGTGTCAATATCGGCGATGATGACGTTCGCGCCGGCTTCGCGCAGGGAGGCAACGATGCCTTTGCCGATGCCCGCAGCCCCGCCCGTGACAATCGCGGTACGGTTGGTGAGGTCAAACATGAAATGGCTCCTTCGGCGGTGGTGGAGGTAGTGGAGGATCCAATCCCAAGTTTAGTGGTGTGGGCGGATAAAGATCTGCGAATTTCGCCACGCGGAGGGAATGAATAGGAACCGTGTCGGGTTGATTTACTAAGGTAGATTTTTGAACAACCAACCGCGGGGATGGAAGTGAGCGAGCCTTCCGCCCCACCTTTAAAAGCGGTAAACAAGAGCGAGTGTGAAAGTACTGAATGGCACGTATGCAAGAAAGCGCTGATCTCCTGAAGTGTTCCTTCTGCGGAAAGAGCCAAAAGCAGGTGAAAAAGCTCATCGCCGGCGGCGGGGTCTACATCTGCGATGAGTGCATCGAGCTCTGCAATGAGATTATTGAAGAAGAGCTCGGCCACGAACAGGCCGAGGAGTCTTCTGAGGCGGAGGTGCGCCTGCCTAAGCCTTCGCAGATTTCTTCCTTTTTGGATAAGTACGTCATTGGCCAGGACAAGGCCAAGCGCGTGCTGTCGGTTGCGGTGTATAACCACTACAAGCGCATTAAGGCAGAAGAATCCGCTGCGTTAGATGCGCGACGGAAGAAGGCCGAGGGCGAAGAGGTAGAGATCTCCAAGTCCAATATTTTGATGTTGGGGCCCACCGGTTCCGGTAAGACCTACCTGGCGCAAACCTTGGCGCGCCTGCTGGATGTGCCGTTCGCCATCGCGGATGCCACCAGCTTGACCGAGGCCGGCTATGTGGGTGAGGACGTAGAAAACATCCTCTTGAAGCTGCTGCAGGCAGCAGATTTCGATGTGGAGCGCGCCCAGCGCGGAATCATCTACGTCGACGAAGTGGATAAGATTTCCCGCAAATCCGAAAACCCCTCCATTACCCGCGATGTCTCCGGCGAAGGCGTGCAGCAGGCGCTGCTGAAGATCCTGGAGGGAACCGTGGCTGCTATCCCGCCGCAGGGCGGGCGCAAGCACCCGAACCAGGAATTTATCCAGCTGGATACCTCCAATATCCTCTTCATTGTCGCCGGCGCGTTTGCGGGCCTCGACCAGGTGATCGCGGATCGCGTGGGCAAGAAGGGCGTTGGGTTTGGCGCGAAGCTGGGCACGGAAGACGAGCGGGAAAAGGTGGATCTATTCTCCCAGGTGCGCCCGGAAGACCTCGTGAAGTTTGGCTTGATTCCAGAATTCATCGGCCGTCTGCCCGTGGTGGCGACGGTGGATAACTTGGACCGCGAGGCCCTGGTCAAGGTGTTGACCGAGCCCAAGAACTCCCTGCTCAAGCAATACAGCCGCCTATTTGAGATGGATGACTGCGAGCTGGACATGGATGCCGGGGCGCTGGATGCTATCGCAGAGCTCGCCCTCGAGCGCAAGACCGGCGCGCGCGGCCTGCGCGCGATCCTGGAAGAACTGCTCGTTCCAGTGATGTTTGAGCTGCCGGACCGGGAAGATATTTCCGCCGTGCACATTACCGCGGACTGCGTCACCCAGGGCGCAGCGCCCGAATTCACCTACAAGGATGAGGCAAAGGAATCGGCCTAGCGAGAGAAACGCTGTGGTAGGAAAAAGGGGCATCGGCAAGCAGCCGGTGCTTTCTTTTTATGCCTCGCCGTAGATGTCTTGCGGGGAGGCCTCGTCGCCCTCGTCGGCATCAGAAGGCACCAAGTAAGACTCGTGGCCGGAATCGGGGATATTGGCGGTGAGGAATGCCAGCACGGTATCGACGGTAAGCCGGTGCATGCCGTCGGTATTTGCCTGGCTGGACATATCCACGCCCAAGAGGTTGTCCATCATCGCCCGGTTGGTCACGCGGTACGAGGTGAGCGAGGCGATGATGGTGAAAATATCGTTGGTGGAAATGCCCGGGCGGAAGGCACCGGCGTCCTGGCCCAGCATGAGCAGGCGATCGAGGTGAAGGGCGACGCCGCTAAAATCCGCCACGGGATTGGTGGAAGAGCCCACGATGGACTGGGCGGTTTCCCAGGTCATCATGCGGATGGCCTCGGGGTGGTTGACGTACTGCCAAAAGATCCAGTCCACCAGCTTGCGCACGCCTTCGACCGGAACCGCGGAATCGAGTTCTAGGTCTTCTTCGTCAGGGCGCAGGCGCTCGGCGGCGGTGCTTAAAGCCCTTAAGTACAAGCCCTGTTTATCGCCAAAGTGATAGTGAATCATGCGCTTGGACATGCCGGATTCCGCGGCGATGGTATCCAGTTTGGTTTCAGAAAAACCCCACGCGGAAAACTGGGAAATGGCGATATCCACCACGGCATCGGTGCTGATGGAATCCGCAGCGTGAGCGTCGGAGTCTTCCGCCTGCTCCGCAGCGTGCAGCGGTTCGGTGTGCTCAGTGCTCATAGCATGTGTCCTATCTCTGCTTCGCGGCGCCGATGTGGCGATGGTGGGTAGTGTCTCGGGAACTGCACGGCCGGCCTCATGCTGGTTCGATGCGGCAGTGGTTGGCCACCGTGCAGCCGCCCACAGGCAGTGAATGCATCCCTGCAAGCGCGCTCCCCAGTGAGGTCTGTGCCGCTTCCATCATGCCCGATTAGCCCCACCCGGCGGGAGGAATGTGCCCATTGGGGGCGTTAATTTGGAGGTAAATGGGGGTAATATCCGGAAATTCAGCGGCGTTTTCCCTCCGAAAGAGGGGGATAAATTTCACAACACGCTACCTCCGGATAGCGCTAAGCTCGGGGGTGGATACATCCCGTGGAGGGTGGCGTGCATGAGGAGCGCTTACAACTCCACGACATACGAGGAGGAATGAGCATGACCCAGCCAGTAAAAGTAACCGTCACCGGCGCCGCCGGAAATATCGCCTACTCCCTGCTGTGGAGGATTGCCGCAGGCGACGTATTTGGCAAGGGCACCCCGGTAGACCTTGCCCTGTTGGAAATCCCAGCGGTAGTAGAAAAGGCCGAGGGCGTGGCCATGGAGCTGCGCGATTCCGCCCTGCCGCTGGTTAACTCGATTACGGTGACAGATGACCTCAAGGTCGCCTTCGAGGATGCCTCCGCCGCATTCCTCGTCGGCTCCCGCCCGCGCAGCAAGGGCATGGAGCGCGCTGACCTGCTCGAGGCCAATGGCGCCATCTTTACTGAGCAGGGCAAGGCCATCAATGACTATGCGGCGCGCGATGTCCGCGTGCTGGTGGTGGGCAACCCAGCCAATACCAACGCGCTGATTGCCGCGCATAGCGCGCCGGATCTGGATAACTCCCAGTTCAACGCACTCATGCGCCTAGACCACAACCGCACCTTGGGCCAGTTGGCGGCCCAGACGGGCAAGGCCACCAAGGACTTTTCCAAGATTGCGGTCTGGGGCAACCACTCCGCCACCCAGTTCCCGGATATCGCCTTCTCAAACGCGGAGGTAGATGAGCAGTGGTACCGCGAGGAGATGATCCCCAAGGTGGCCAAGCGCGGCGCGGAGATCATCGAGGTGCGCGGCAGCTCGTCCGCGGCGTCGGCTGCATCTGCGGCCGTGGACCACATGCACGATTGGGTCCACGGCACCGAGGATTGGCGCACCGCCGCCGTGCCTTCGGATGGCTCCTACGGTGTCGATGAGGGCCTCATCTGCGGCTTTCCCACCATCTGCCGCGACGGCAAGTGGGAAATCGTCCAAGGCCTGGAGCTCAGCGATTTCCAGAAGGAGCGCATCGAGGCCTCCGTGCAGGAGCTGCGTGAGGAGCGCGAGGCCGTAGCCCACCTGCTGAAAGGTTAAGCCTCCAGCACCAAGTTATCGATGAGCCGCACCGGCCCCACATGCGCTGCTACCAGCGCCAAGGCGGGCCGGTGTTGTGCATCTACGGGCTCGAGCGTGGCCGGGTCCACCACGGTGAGGTAATCCACCGTCACGCCGGGGGAGGAAGCGAGCTGGGCCTCAGCTTCTTCACGTGAGGCGCCATCCTGCAGCGCGAAGAGTGCCTGGGATAAGGCGACCGCCTGCTCACGCTCGGCGGCACTGAGGCGCGCATTGCGGCTGGACTCGGCCACGCCGTCCGTTGCGCGCACGATGGGCACGCTGATGATGTCCAGTGGCAGGTCGAGGTCCGCCACCAGGCGGCGGATGATCGCTACTTGCTGCGCATCCTTTTGCCCAAAATAAGCGCGGTCTGGTGTGACAAGGTGAAACAGCTTGCTCACCACGGTGGCCACGCCGTCAAAGTGGCCGGGGCGCGAGGCACCTTCCAAGACCGAGCCCATCTCACCCGTGCGCACCCACACCCGCGGGGTGCCACCCGGGTACATTTCCTCCACGCTGGGGGCGAAGACCGCATCGACTCCCAACGAGTCCAGCAGTGCGGCATCCGCGTCGAGGGTGCGCGGGTAGGCGCGGTAGTCTTCGCAGTCGCCCAGGTCCGTGAACTGGAGGGGATTGACAAAGACCGAGCACACCACGGTGTCGTTGTCTTCGCGGGCGCGGCGAATGAGGGAAGCGTGGCCGTCGTGAAGCGCGCCCATCGTGGGCACCAAACCCACGGAACCGGACGCTGCCGCGCGGAAGGCACGGAGTTCGGATTTAGTTGTGAGGATCTGCATGGCTTAAGACCTTAGTCCTCGAAAGACTCCTCGGCGTTGGGGAAGGAACGTTCACCCACATCTGCGACATAGTCCTTCGCTCCTTCCAGCAGCGCGCCGCGCAGATTCGCGTAGCGGCGCACAAAACGCGGCGCCTTGGGACCTCCCAGGCCGAAGGCATCGGTCCACACCAGAATCTGACCGTCGGTCTGCGCGCCGGCGCCGATGCCGATGGTGGGGATGGGCAGCTCCTTGGTCACCTGCTCAGCAAGGGCTGCCGGGACCATCTCCAGCACCACGGCGAAGGCGCCGGCCTCGGCGAGGGCGCGGGCGTCGTCGTGAAGCTTCTCCGCACCGGCACCCCGGCCTTGGACCACGAAGCCGCCCAAGGCGTGGACCTGCTGGGGTGTAAAGCCAATGTGGGCGCAGACCGGGATGCCGGCGGCGACAAGCGCGGCAACAATGGGAGCGCGCTCCGCACCGCCCTCCAGCTTCACGGCCTGCGCGCCGGTTTCCTTCATGACGCGCACCGCGGTCTCCAGCGCCTGGGAGGGGCCGTCCTCATAGGAGCCGAAGGGAAGGTCCACCACCACGAAGGCGCGGGAGGTCGAAGCAACCACCGCGCGGGCCAGCGGGATCATCTCATCGAGGGTGAGCGAGAGCGTGGTTTCGCGGCCCAGCACCACGTTGGCCAGGGAATCGCCGACGAGCAGGAGATCGACCCCGGCTTCATCGAAGATTTCGGCGGTCAAGCAGTCGTAGCTCGTCAGGCACGCGAAGGCCTGAGAGTTGTCTTTGGCTTGGGTGAAGTAACGGGTGCGGAGGCGGGCGCGGTGGCCAGGGTTGTGAGACATGCCCTTACTCTAGACAGGCCGGTGGTGCCAGTTGACGCACAGGGTAGAGTTGGCCAGGTGACTGATCAGAATAAAGAGCAACTCGTTGGCACCAACCGCGCGGACCAGCTTCCCAAGTCCTGGGAGCCGCAGGCAGTAGAAAAAGACCTCTACGAAGGCTGGGTAAGCGCCGGTTACTTCACCCCGGATGCATCCTCGGAGGCGGAGCCCTATTCCATCGTGCTGCCGCCGCCGAACGTCACCGGCCAGCTGCACATGGGCCACGCCTTGGACCACACTCTGATCGACTCCATCATTCGCCGCAAGCGCATGCAGGGCTATGCCACCCTGTGGCTGCCGGGCGCTGACCACGCAGGCATCGCCACCCAGACCAAGGTCGAAGCCAAGCTCAAGGAGACCGAGGGCAAAAAGCGCTGGGACTATGAGCGCGAGGAATTCATCAACAAGGTCTGGGAATGGAAGGAGCAATACGGCGGCACCATCCAGAACCAGATGCGCGCCATCGGTGACTCCGTGGACTGGACCCGCGAGCGCTTTACCCTGGATGAGGGCCTGTCGCGTGCGGTACAGACCATCTTTAAGAACCTTTACGATGAGGGCATGATTTACCGGGCCAACCGCCTGGTCAACTGGTCACCGGTGCTAGAGACCGCCGTTTCCGATATCGAGGTCGTCTACAAGGACGTCGAGGGCGAGCTGGTCTCCATCCGCTATGGCTCGCTAAACGACGATGAGCCGCACCTCATTGTTGCCACTACGCGTGTGGAAACCATGCTTGGCGATGTCGCCATTGCCGTCCACCCCGACGATGAGCGCTACGCCCACCTCGTGGGCCAAGAATTGGATCATCCCTTCCGCGATGACCTGAAGCTGAAGATCATCGCCGATGATTACGTGGACATGGATTTTGGTACCGGTGCGGTAAAGATCACCCCGGCCCACGATCCAAATGACTACGCCATGGGCACCCGCCATAACTTGGATATGCCGACGGTGATGGATACCACCGGCCACATCGCGCATACCGGCACCCGGTTTGATGGCATGACGCGCGAAGATGCGCGCGTGGAAATTAGGGAGGCGCTGCGGGAGCAGGGGCGCATCCTCAAAGAAATCCGCCCCTATGTTCACTCCGTGGGCCACTCGGAGCGCTCCGGCGAGCCCATCGAGCCGCGCCTATCGCTGCAGTGGTTCGTCGATGTCGCGCAGATGGCGAAGGCTTCCGGTGACGCCGTGCGTGAGGGCGATACCGTCTTGCACCCGCAGTCGCTGGAACCGCGCTATTTTGAGTGGGTCGATGACATGCACGATTGGTGCATCTCCCGCCAGCTGTGGTGGGGCCACCGCATCCCCATTTGGTACGGCCCGGAGCGTACGAACGAGTCCGGCGAGGTCGAGCGTGACATCGTGTGCGTCGGCCCCGATGAGGAGCCGCCGGCAGGATACGAGCAGGATCCGGATGTCCTCGATACCTGGTTCTCTTCGGCGCTGTGGCCATTTTCCACCCTGGGCTGGCCCGATAAGACCCCGGATCTGGAGAAGTTCTATCCCACCAATGTGCTGGTTACGGCCTATGACATTTTGTTCTTCTGGGTCGCCCGCATGATGATGTTTGGCACCTTTGCCGGCACCAAGACCCCAGAGCATTTGGGTAAAGGCACCGATGGCCGCCCGCAGATTCCTTTCAAAGACCTTTACCTGCACGGCCTTGTGCGCGATGAGCAGGGCCGCAAGATGTCCAAGTCCCTGGGCAATGGCATTGACCCGATGGACTGGGTGCGCGATTACGGCGCCGATGCGCTGCGCTTTACCCTGGCCCGCGGCGCCAACCCGGGCGTGGACTTGCCGCTGGGCTCTGACGCTGCCGCGGCATCGCGCAATTTCGCTACCAAGCTCTTTAATGCCACCAAGTTCGCGCTGATGAACGGCGCCGGCGTGGCACCTTTGCCCAGCCGCACGGAGCTTTCGGATGCCGACCGCTGGATCCTCGACCGCGCTGAAGAGGTGCGCACCCAGGTCGATGCCTACTTGGACGATTATCAATTTGCCAAGGCCAACGAGCTGCTCTACCACTTCACCTGGGATGAGCTCTGTGACTGGTACCTGGAGATTGCCAAGACGCAGATCCCTCGCGATGGCGAAACGGTAGAAGGCCGCAATACCCAGATCGTTTTGGGCCGCGTCATCGACGTCGTGCTGCGCCTTTTGCACCCCACCATGCCGTATGTGACCGAGGTGCTGTGGAAGGCATTGACCGGCGGGGAATCCATCGTCATCGCCCCATGGCCCACGGTGGCCGATACCAACGGTGGCGCCACCAAGGACGCAGTGGCCGCCCGCCGCATCGACGATGCCGATAAGCTCATTACCGAGCTGCGCCGCTTCCGCTCCGATCAAGGCGTCAAGCCTTCGCAAAAGGTACCGGGCCGCCTCGACTTCGCCGCGGCAGACCTGCAGGGCCAGGAGGAATTGGTCCGCAACCTGGCAAATACCACCGCGCCGGGCGAGGACTTTAACCCCTCGGCCTCCATCGAGGTGCGCCTGTCCCAGGCCACCGTGGAGGTCACGCTGGATACCCACGGCGCGGTAGACGTCGAAGCAGAGCGCAAGCGTCTGGAAAAGGATTTGGCCAAGGCCAATAAGGAATTGGAACAGACCGGCAAGAAGCTGGGCAATGAGAACTTCCTGGCCAAGGCGCCGGAAGAGGTGGTCAATAAGATTCGGGCGCGCCAAGACATCGCACGCGAGGAAGTCGAGCGCATTACCAGCCGTTTGGAGGGCCTTAAGTAGTGACAGATCAGCGCTTCAATCACGACGCCAACGGGAACGGCGAGGTCGCCGGGGGAGAGGACGATTTTGAAATCGTCGATGCCCTCAAGGAAGGCACCGATGGCACCCCGGTGGAGATCACGGAATCGGGCCTGACCCTGAACCTCGGCATGGGCGAAGACGAAGAATATAACGACGCCGCGCCCCAAGAGGTATCCCCGGAGGAGCTGCAGGCGCTCGGTGAGGTGGAAGACGAGCTCAACCAGCGCTGGCCGGAGACTAAGATCGAGCCCACCCTGGAGCGCATCGAGATGCTCATGGATTTGCTCGGTCACCCCGAACAGTCCTTTGATGTCATCCACATTGCGGGCACCAATGGTAAGTCTTCTACCGCGCGCATGGTCGATTCGCTGTTGCGTTCCTTCCATCGCCGAGTGGGCCTGGTTACCAGCCCGCACCTGCAGCGGGTCACCGAGCGCATCGGCATCGATGGTCGGCCCATCCACCCGCGCGACTACGTGCGCCTGTGGCACGAAATCAAGCCGTATGTGGAGATGGTGGATGCGCGCTCAGACGTTCCCATGTCCAAGTTCGAGGTCTTGGTAGGCTTGTCCTATGCAGCGTTTGCCGATGCCCCCGTTGACGTCGCCGTCGTCGAGGTCGGCCTCGGCGGGCTGTGGGATGCCACGAACGTGGTCAATGCGGACGTCTCCGTGATTACCCCGGTTGGCCTAGACCACACGGATTACCTGGGCAGCGATATTCGGGAGATTGCGGGGGAGAAGGCGGGCATCATCAAGCGCCGCGCCGATGCCGAAGACCCGCTGACCCCGAATGAAAACATCGCCATCATCGCCGAGCAAGACCCTGAGGCCATGCAGGTCATCCTGCAGCGCGCGGTGGATATGGATGCGGGCGTGGCCCGCTCCGGCGCGGAGTTCGCGGCCCTAGAATCCCGCATCGCGGTCGGTGGCCAGCAGGTCAATATCCAGGGCCTCGGCGGCATGTACGAGGATATTTTCTTGCCACTGCACGGCGAGCATCAGGCCAAGAATGCGGCCGTTGCCCTTGCAGCGGTGGAAGCCTTCTTCGGTGCCTCTTCCGGGCATCCTCTGGATATTGCCTCCGTGCGCAACGGTTTTGCCAAGACGATTTCGCCCGGCCGCCTCGAGCGAGTGCGCACCTCGCCCACGACGTTTATCGATGCCGCCCACAATCCCCACGGCGCCAAGGCGCTTGGCGCGGCGCTCGACCGCGATTTCGATTTTGCGCGGCTCATCGGCGTGCTCTCCATCTTTGGCGATAAGGATGCCCAAGGCATCCTCGCCGCGCTGGAGCCGTACTTGAGCGAGGTGGTAATCTCCCAGAACTCCTCGCCGCGCGCGATCGATGCCTATGAATTGGCGGAAACGGCCCGCGATATTTATGGCGAAGAGCGCGTCTATGTGGCCGATGATCTGCCCGGTGCCTACGCGCAAGCCGTGGAACTGGCGGAGGAATCTGAGGTGCAATCCGGCTCCGGTATTGTCATTACCGGTTCGGTGGTTACCGCCGGCGAAGCCCGCGCTATGTTTGGAAAGGAGCCCGCATGACCAGCCCCAATCCTAGGTCCCGCCTGCCTCGTCAGCCGCGCCGCGGCGACGACATAGCGGACAATGAAATCGGCCCATTGGGCCTAGGGCAGGATCCCGTTAAGGATCCGCTCAAGAGCTTTAATGGCATGGTCATCGCCAGCTCGCTCATCATGCAGTCGATCACGCTCGTTTTGGCGCTGCCGCTGTTGTACAAGCTGTATGACGGTACGCTGTGGACACCGTTTAACTACGGCGTAGTCATAGGCGCCCTGATATTCCACTTGGGCATGATCGCGTTTATGAATAAGAAGTGGGCGCTGACCGTCATCGTGTGGGCGCAGCTATTGGGCCTTATCCTGGGTTTTATGGCGCACTGGTCCATCGCCGCGATCTTCATCATCTTTGGCATGGAGTGGCTCCTTGCGGCGTATTTGCGCAGTAACTTAATCGCCCGCATGAAGCGCGGTTACTTAACTACCCAGCACCTCAACCAGAAGTAGGGGCCATGCGCACCGTCTATCTCGTCCTCGCGGCCCTAGCCTGCATTGCCGCGGTCGCTGCCCGCGCGGCCACGGGCGCGCCGTGGCTGCCGCTGGTAGCACTCATCATTGCCGCCGTATTTTTGGCCCTTGCCCTGCGCGCTAATTTTCAGCGGGCAGAAGAAGCCACCCTTGATGATTTGGATAAAGAGCAGCGAGCAGAGATTAAGCGTTTGCTGGGCAACGGCCAGTTTGGCACGGCGGTTAACCAAGTGCGCCTGTGGTTTCGGGGTACCTCCCACGAGCGCGCGACGGAGATAGTCCAGCAGCTTACTTAATGCTTATTAAATGCCGCCCACTACGCTGCCCCCGCTTATGGCCCTCGGTCGTGGACGAGTTGTGGGTATTCGGTACAGTATGGGGCATGACTGAACGTACATTGATCCTCATTAAGCCGGACGGCGTAAAGAACGGCCACGTGGGCGAGATTATTGCCCGCATCGAGCGCAAGGGCCTCAAGCTGGCCGAGCTGGACCTGCGCGTGGCTGACCGTGAGACCGCAGAAAAGCACTACGAAGAGCACAAGGACAAGCCATTTTTCGGTGAGCTGGTGGACTTCATCACCTCCGCACCGTTGATTGCCGGCGTTGTTGAAGGCGAGCGCGCCATCGAGGCATGGCGCCAGCTGGCCGGTGGCACCGACCCAGTCTCCAAGGCTGCACCGGGTTCCATCCGCGGTGACTTCGCACTCAGCGTGGGCGAGAACATCGTGCACGGCTCCGACTCCCCAGAGTCCGCAGAGCGCGAGATCGGAATTTGGTTCCCCAACCTCTAAGCACTGACTCTACCTAGATTCCAAGGAAGCCCGAGCGTTAAGCTCGGGTCTTTTCCATTATGAGGGGGGATATATTGCGGAGTGAAATACTTTGATTGGCTCACAGTGTTGCAGACATATCAGGTCCAGATTTCATTGCTAGTGGCTGTTTAGTCGAAAGAGAGTAGCTCGCGAAGTGCAGTGAAAGCTTGCTTTTGCACTTCATGGGTGACGGTGCGGCCAGTCTGTCGTTTGGCTAAGAGGCCAGCATCCCGCAGTTTTGCAAGATGGTGAGACACCGTCGGCTGGGTGAGGCCGGATAATGTGGTCAATTCGGAAACGCTCATCGGGCCGCAGCCTTCATCGCACAAGATGGATAAAAGACGAAGTCGGGCGGGATCTGCAAGTACCTTGAATTGCTGGGCAAAGTGCACGGAATCGTCCTGGTCTAGGGGGCCGTTGTTGAGTGAACAACATTCGTTGATGTGAGGATTTTTGGTCATGCCGTGCGAAGAAACCATGCCTTTAGTATATGGGCGTTTGACATACCCTTTCATATTGACATCTATCGATATGAATGGTTACAGTGCTGCACGGTACGGTGCGACTTGGGTCAATGAAGGAGACAGGTATGGCTACCTCACAGAAGCCGCGTTTGGCTTTTCTCGATCGCTTTCTACCCCTGTGGATCATCCTAGCTATGGTCCTTGGCCTGCTCATAGGTCATTTCCTTCCAGGAATAGGGAACGCGCTCTCAGCTTTGGAGATTGGAGGTATTTCCCTCCCAATCGCTTTAGGGCTGCTGGTGATGATGTATCCACCGCTTGCTAAAGTGCGCTATGAAAAGACCCGGGAGATTGCCACTGACAGACGGCTGATGACCGTGTCAATCGTTTTGAATTGGCTTGTGGGGCCAGCATTCATGTTCGCACTGGCCTGGCTATTCTTGGCGGATCAACCCGAGCTGCGCACGGGTCTTATCATTGTCGGCCTTGCCCGCTGCATCGCCATGGTCTTGGTGTGGTCAGACCTATCCTGCGGTGACCGAGAAGCCACGGCAGTATTAGTAGCAATCAACTCCGTCTTCCAAGTTGCGATGTTCGGTGTCCTGGGTTGGTTCTACCTGCAGATACTGCCGGGATGGCTGGGTCTTGATACCACCTCTGTCGAATTCTCTTTCTGGTCCATTGTTACTTCAGTGCTCGTATTCTTAGGCATCCCGCTTTTGCTCGGGGTTATCTCCCGAGTATGGGCAGAGAAAACTAAAGGGCGTGAGTGGTTCGAAAACCGTTACCTTCCTGCGGTGTCTCCTTTGGCAATGATCGGTTTGCTGTATACAATCGTCTTACTGTTCTCCCTGCAAGGAGAACAGCTAGTGGAGCAGCCGGTAGCAGTGGTTAGGGTAGCGGTGCCTCTGATGTTGTACTTTGTCGGGATGTTCTTTCTGGCTTTGGGCGTAGCTAAAGTTGCCGGAATGAATTATGCACAGTCTGCCTCAGTGGCCTTTACCGCAGCGGGAAATAATTTTGAGTTAGCCATCGCGGTGTCCATCGGTACCTTTGGTGCCACCTCTGCTCAAGCGTTAGCCGGTACCATTGGGCCTCTTGTTGAAATTCCGGTTTTGGTTGGTTTGGTATACGTAATGCTCTGGATTGGTCCTAAGTTATTTCCAGGAGACCCGAGTCTGCCGAATTAGCGTCTGCCAAGTTGATACAGGCACCGCACTCCAGTAGGGGTGAGGGTGATGCGCCAGCTTTCTACTTTGGAGCGCAGTCCAATATCTTCTACCTTCACGAGTCCATGCTTTTTTAGTTCCTGAAGAGCATCCGGCAGGGTATCTAGTTCCACCTGCATCAGGCGAGACAAGGCCTTGGTGGTGGTCGTATTGCCCTGGACGGCCCCGGCGGTGACGAGGGCGGTGAGGATATTTAGGTGGGCATCGGCAAGCTGCATGGCATGATCTGTGACCCCTTCTAAGGGATCTTCAGCCACGATGCGCTGCATGCGGCGGCGGCCAATGCGAAAGGACTGGGAAAGCATGGCCCACAAGCCCAGCGGGAGTGCGAACGCCGACACCGCTCCGGTTAAGATGCCTTCCACGGGCGGGGCCAGCGAGATGTTTGGCAACCAGCCAGCCGCGGACAGCGGGGCCATGGCCAGCGGTAGAGCAAGTGGTATCACTGGCGCCCAATAAGCAATGGCGGGGTAATCGCCCTCGAGGTAGACATCCTGGCTAGCCCCAATAGAGCGGGGATAATGGCGGATGAGGTGCACCAATCCAATGACCGCGAAGACCGCAAAAACGCCGGCGCCCATCAGCATGTAGTCGGCCCCTGTTTGGGCAAAACCGAGGGCAAAGCCGGCCGGAACGCCGAATAAGCACGCCTCTTTCGGCGTAATCTCATTGCGCTGCCGGTACTGCGACAATGTCCGGGCGGGACGTGGTGCCAGTTCTGCCATAATTTCAAACGTATCATCGCCCACAGCCTGCTCGCCCTGCCGAGATTCTGTGACACAATGGAACTCACGCGCAGCGTGCGCATAATTTCATAACCCCACAAGCTTTAACGCAGTGCGTCTCCGTGGCTATTCGTGCGGCAGCGGCACAGTTCCTCTAGGGGCTGTGCCTGCGCCCGAGTAGCTGGCGCACCATACAATCGAAGTACAGGAGTAAGCCCAACTAATGGCGGCACAGAACTCTCAAGAAACAACTGAAAACCTACAGGCAGCTGCGGCTTTGGCCCAGCGAATAGATCCGAGCGAGCTCAAAGATAAAACCCGCGTGTATGCCTTGGCCAAAAAGCTCGGCCTATCCTCGCGCCAGCTGGTGGCCCAGCTCAAGGACATGGGCCTGAACAAGACCGCGCAGAGCTCCATTACCCGCGCAGAAGCAGGCGACCTCTTCGCTGCTCTAGCCCGCCATGCAGGGGGCGCGGATGCGGAGCAGCCTGCAACCGTGGACGAGAGCCCAGCGGAAGCAAAGCCCGAGGGCAAGGCCAAGACCACCAAGCGCGCTCGGCGCACCCGCAAAGCCACGAAGAAGTCTGCGCCTGCGGCAAAGAAAGGGCCAGTACAAGCTGATGATGGGGAAGAAGATGGCGCTCCCACTGAAAACACCGCCGCCGATGCGGAAGAAGAAAAGAACCTGCGCTACCGCGTGCGCAAGAACGTGGACAATGAAATCTCCCAGATTGAGGAAAAGGTCGATGCTTCGCTGGTAAAGAGCGCACTGCCGGATGTAAAGCAGGCGCCGGATCGTCTGCCGGATCCTGAGCCGTCGAACGCGCCCGCGCGCGCTGAAGATGATGCCGATGCTAATGCCACCGACGCTGCCGCTGCCGGAGCTGGCGAAGCGACTGGGACCGTGGATCCGGCCAAGCTGCATGAGGTGCTGGCAGAGGCCGGCGAGGACTTCGACGATGATTACTATGCCCCGCGCATAGTCCCGCGCGCGGAGACGGACGACGATTCCGCTGCGTATGACTTCGCGCCGCTGTTTATGCCGCCGCAGCAGCAGGACGCCGCCGAGCTTGGTGAGGATGAGGCCGCGGACATGGCGGCGATCGCTGAAGCCGCTGATGCGGCGGAACCTGGCGACGACGCAGAGCCGGACGAGGCCGAGGTAGACAATAAGTCGTCGCGCGGGGGTTCTGACAAGCGTCGCCGCGGCCGCCGTGGTACCTCCCGTGGGCGCGGCGTGCACGAGAACGCCAAGAAGGATGTGGCGGATAAGGAGCCGGAGCTTATCGATGAGCCCAAGGCCATCCGTGGCTCCACCCGCATCGAGGCACAGAAGCGCCGCCGCGCAGAATTGCGCGAGAAGGGCCGCGAGCGCCAGCACATCGTGTCCCAGGCGGAATTTTTGGCGCGGCGCGAGGCCGTGGAACGCACCATGGTGGTGCGCGATAAGCAGCGCGAGGACGGCGCGGGCATCGTCACGCAGGTGGGCGTGCTTGAAGATGACCTCTTGGTCGAGCACTTCGTTACCACCGAGGCCCAAGCCTCCCTCATTGGCAATATTTACTTAGGCCGCGTGCAAAACGTCTTGCCATCCATGGAGGCGGCATTCGTGGACATCGGCCAGGGCCGCAATGGTGTGCTTTATGCTGGCGAGATTGACTGGCGCAAGACCAAATTGCACGGGCGGTCCCGCAAGGTTGAAAATACCCTGAAATCCGGCGATCAAATCTTGGTGCAGGTGGCAAAGGACCCGATTGGCCACAAGGGTGCGCGCCTGACCACCCGGATTTCCTTGGCCGGGCGCTACCTCGTCTACGTACCAGGCGGCCGCAGTGCTGGAATTTCGCGCAAGCTGCCGGCACCGGAGCGCAAGCGCTTAAAGGACATCTTGGGCCGCGTGGTGCCAGGCGATGGCGGCGCCATCATCCGTACCGCTGCCGAAAACGTTCCCGAGGAGGCCATTGCAGCAGATGTGCAGCGCCTGCATAACCGGTGGGAAGATATTTCCACCCAAGCTAAGAAGGAAAAATCCTCCAAGGGTGCTAAGCCGGTCACGCTCTATGAAGAGCCGAATATGCTCATCAAGGTCGTCCGGGATCTCTTCAACGAAGACTTCCATCGCCTGATCGTGGACGGGAAGCGTTCCTTTAATACGGTCAATGCCTACGTGGAATCCATGGCCCCGGACCTTGCAGACCGCGTGGTGCGCTATAAGCCCAAGGACCACGGCGGCCAGGATGCCTTTGCCGCCTACCGCATTGATGAGCAGCTGCATAAGGCGCTCTCGCGCAAGGTATGGCTGCCATCTGGCGGCACCTTGGTCATCGATCGTACCGAGGCCATGACCGTCATCGATGTCAACACCGGCAAGTTCACCGGCTCCGGCGGCAACCTGGAAGAGACCGTGACCCGCAATAACCTGGAGGCGGCCGAAGAAATCGTGCGCCAGATGCGCCTGCGCGATCTGGGCGGCATGATCGTGGTGGACTTTATTGACATGGTCTTGCCGGAAAACCAGGACCTGGTTTTGCGCCGCCTGAAGGAGGCCCTGGGTCGCGACCGCACGCGCCACCAGGTATCCGAGGTTACCTCCCTGGGCTTGGTGCAAATGACGCGCAAGCGCTTGGGCACTGGCTTGGTAGAGACCTTTTCTACCGAGTGTGAGCACTGCCATGGCCGCGGCATCATCATCCACGAGTACCCGGTCGATGAAGCTGAAGACAACCACTCCGGCCAGCATTCGCACGGTTCCTCCAAGTCGCACAAGAAGCCAGACCACGATCCCCAGCAGCACCCGGCTGCCGTGGCCATGCACGAGCATGACGATGAAGACGAGCGCGCGGAGAAGAAGGGCCAGAAGCACCACAAGGGGCATAAGGCCGCTAACCAGCCGCAGAAGTACCAAAAGACCAACGCTCCCCTCTACAGCAGCGAGGACGAGCAGTCACCGTCGCTGGAGGAGCTCGTGGCCAATGTCGTCGTAGACGATGAGACCGCCGACTCCACACAGAAGGCCCCACAGAAGCGAGCCGACAACGCCCGCGGACACCGTGACGAGCGCAGCCGTGGCCGCAGCGAAGACAAGCAGAAGAAGCGCCGCCGAGTGCAGAAGAAGTCCGAGGTCTCTGAAATCGAGGCCATCGCCTATGCTGCGGCAGAAAACGCCGCCGAAAGCGATGAGGTACAGGAATTTAATTCCTATGTGCCCGATGGCCAAGAATCACCGGCGAAGGAGAAGAAGCGCACCCAGCGGGGCAAGAAGCCGCGCCGGGCAACGCGGACCTCGCCAGCTTCCCGCCGCGTGCAGGAGCAGCAGAAACAGCGCCAGCAGGCGGCTGAAGAGAAGAAGGCGGTAGCTACCGATGCCCCGGAGAAGACCTACGAGGAGGCAGTAGCCGAGTTTGAGGCTTCTCCGCGCCGGAAGCGGCGCACGCGCGGAAATTCGCGTTCCGATAATCGCCCGCGCCCAGAGGTTTTTGCCCAGCCACAAAAAGAGGAATCCACGGGTTCCGCCGAGAAGTCACGCGGTGACGGTGCGGCACAGCAGGACGCCGAGCAGCAAAAGCCTCGCAGCAAGTCACGCGGGCGTGGTCGGCGTCGCAGCGTTCGCACCCAGCCAAATTCCCGCCGGGCAAATGTGCGGGCCTCGCACCGGGCAAACGCGCAGGATGTAAAGCAGGACGACAAGCGCGGGGACACCTCGCGAACTGCGGAGCAGCGTCACGAGAATATCAGTGGCGGGAAGAATAAATCCTCGGTACAGGGAGGCCGTCGCGGCAAGCGCCGGGTGGTGCGTACGAACCCGAGGGATAAGGCCACCTCGCACAATGCGGGTGGCCCAACGGCTACACCTGTTCAAGGGGAGAAGGATTCCCAGAAGGCTAGTGCTCCGCAGACTGAAACCAAGGTCATTCGCCGCGGGAAGAAGCGCGCGGTGAAAAAGACCGGGGCGCCGGCAGCGGCCGCGCGGCAGGAACGTACTGGGGAAAAGGCGTCCACTAACGCGCCGGAGACCCCGCAGACTGGTGCTAAGGACGCGGGCCGGCGGCGGCGCCGCGTAGCACGGCGAGCTACTTCCTAGGGCATCGCCACGCGGGTGCGAAGTGCGTGGTTTGTATTTTGTACCCGCGGCGGGGTAGTCTTTGACAGTCGCTGTTTAGAACTCTCGGCGCTGGATCAGCCCACAATTGCCGCCCGGTGATTGCGGACATGTTCGCGCGGGGTCTGAACGCAATATGTAAGTGTCCATTCGGATAACGGCCTGGATGCCGTGTCCGAGCGAGTTTAGATAAGGGGTAACCCTCTATGTACGCGATCGTCAAGACCGGCGGCAAGCAGTACAAGGTTGCTGAAGGTGACCTCGTCAAGGTCGAGAAGATCGAGGGTGAGCCAGGCTCTGCCGTGGCTCTCACCCCGGTTCTGCTCGTCGATGGCGCCGCTGTGAAGTCCAAGGCTTCCGACTTGGAGAAGGTTTCCGTTGCTGCGGAAATCGTTGAACAGGGTAAAGGTCCAAAGATTGATATCTTGAAGTACAAGAACAAGACTGGTTACAAGAGGCGTTTGGGTCACCGCCAGCCTCAGACCACCTTGAAGATCACCGGTATCAAGTAAGCCTTAACCGGGCTGCAAATCATCCCCGAAGGAGGGAAACGACATGGCACACAAGAAGGGTGCTTCCAGCTCCAGCAACGGTCGCGATTCCGAGTCCAAGCGCCTCGGCGTCAAGCGCTTCGGTGGTCAGCAGGTTAACGCCGGCGAGATCATCGTGCGTCAGCGCGGCACCAAGTTCCACCCAGGTGAGAACGTTGGTCGCGGCGGCGATGACACCTTGTTCGCACTTGCTGCTGGCTCCGTGAAGTTCGGCATCAAGCGCGGCCGTCGGATGGTCAACATCATCCCGGCTGAAGAGGTTGCTGCAGAAGCTACTGCTTAAGCACGACCGCAGCAGTCAATCCTCGGGCAGCTTTCACTACGGGTGAGGGCAGCTCGAGGATTTTCTCGTTTTACCTCCCACTGTGCTGGCAGGGCATGGGTTGGAGTCCGAGCTTGGCTACGCATTACACTGGCTAAGACAATAGATTTAAATAAGAAGGGTGTGGCACATCATGGCACGATTTATTGACCGCGTCGTCTTGCACTTACAGGCTGGCGACGGTGGGCATGGCTGTGTGTCTGTCCACCGCGAGAAATTCAAGCCATTGGGCGGACCGGATGGCGGCAATGGCGGCCACGGTGGCGACATTGTTTTGGAGGTCTCAGAGCAGATCCATACCTTGATGGACTTCCACTACCGCCCGCATATTAAGGCCGAGCGCGGTGGTAACGGTGCCGGCGATATGCGCAATGGCGCGCGCGGTGAGGACCTGATTCTGGAGGTTCCCGCAGGTACGGTTGTGCGCACGGAAAAGGGTGAGACCTTGGCGGATCTTACTGTGCCGGGCACGCGTTTCGTCGCGGCCGAGGGCGGTTTTGGCGGCTTGGGCAACGCGGCGTTGGCGTCTAAGAACCGCAAGGCACCGGGCTTTGCGCTGCAGGGCGAGCCGGGCCAAGCTCATGATTTGGTGCTCGAGCTGAAATCCATGGCGGATGTGGGGCTTGTGGGATTTCCTTCGGCGGGCAAGTCCTCGTTGATCTCTGTGCTGTCTGCAGCCAAGCCGAAGATTGGTGACTACCCGTTTACCACCCTGCAGCCCAACTTGGGTGTGGTGGATATGGGCGATAGCTCCTTTACCATTGCAGATGTCCCTGGTCTTATCCCTGGCGCCGCCGATGGCAAAGGCTTGGGGCTAGACTTCTTGCGCCACATCGAGCGCACGGCCGTGCTGGCCCACGTCGTTGATACCGCATCCATCGAGCCGGGCCGCGACCCGGAATCCGATATTGAGGCGCTGGAAAATGAGCTGGCCAAATACCAGGAAGCGCTAGAAAGCGATACCGGCTTGGGTGACCTGCGCGAGCGCCCGCGCGTTATCATTTTGAATAAGGCCGATGTGCCGGAAGCAGAAGAGCTTGCGGAGTTCGTCAAGGATGACCTGAAGGAAAAGTTTGGCTGGCCGGTGTTTATCATTTCTGCGGCAGCGCGTAAGGGTTTGGACCCGCTGAAATTCAAGCTCATGGAAATGGTCACCGAGCACCACAAGGCACAGCCTAAGCCGAAGCGGGATCCTTCCCATACCGTTATTCACCCCAAGGCCCAAGCGCATAAGAAAAACACCGGCAGCTTCGCAGACTTTAGCGTGCGACCAGACCCAGAAGTGCAGGGCGGATTCATCGTGGAAGGCGAAAAGATCGAGCGCTGGATCACCCAGACCGACTTTGAAAACGATGAGGCCGTGGGCTACTTGGCGGACCGCCTGGCCAAGGCCGGCGTGGAAGACGAGCTGCACAAGCAGGGCGCGGTGGAAGGCTGTCCCGTTACCATCGGCGGCATTACCTTCGAATGGGAGCCGATGACCGGCGGCGATCCCACTATGGCCAGCCGCGGTGAGGATGCCCGCCTCAAGGGCACTAATCGCGTGTCGGCTGCGGAGCGCAAGCGTGCTTCCCAAGCCCGGCGTGGCTTGGTTGATGAGCTCGACTACGGAGACGAGGAAGAGATCACCCGTGAAGGCGCTAACCGTGACCGGTGGCAGGGTTAGTCGTTAACTTCCAGTGAAGGGAAGTGGGGGCAATTCCACCGGATGATTGCCCCCAGTTCAGACGCATTATGCTGCGCACATGGGGGAAATGTGCCCCAATGAAGGGGGCGGGCGGCATAAGCTTTGTACACTATTGAGTTATGTCTGCTGATCAACAGAAAGAGCCCATTCTTCCGCTCCCCGTAGAGCCGTTTGATGGCCCTACCGCTGATACTCCGTTCCCCGAAGCCCTTGATGAAAACCCGATAGCCTCCGGGTTTGAATCCGAATTGCGCAACTCTATCGCTGAGGCCAAGCGCGTCGTTGTAAAGATTGGTTCCTCGTCGCTGACGGATGAGAATTTCCGCGTGGCGCAGGAAAAGATCGATCACATCGTTGATGCTGTCCACGCACGCATGGGACGCTCCGATGTCATCATCGTTTCCTCCGGTGCGGTTGCTGCCGGTATGGGCCCGCTCGGCCTGCACCAGCGCCCCACCGACCTCGCTACGAAGCAGGCCTCGGCGTCTGTGGGCCAGGTTCACCTAGCCTATGAGTGGGGCCGTTCCTTTGCGCGCTACCAGCGCACCATCGGTCAGGTGCTGCTTACGGCGTCCGATGCCGGGCACCGCGACCGCGCCCGCAACGCGCAGCGCACCATTGATCGCCTGCGCCAGCTGCGCACCATTCCCATCGTGAACGAAAACGACGCCGTTGCTACCTCGGAGATGCACTTTGGCGATAACGACCGCCTATCGGCCTTGGTCGCAAATTTGGTGGGCGCAGACGCGCTCTTCCTGTTCTCTGACGTTGATGGCCTCTATGACAAGAACCCGGCCGAGCCGGATGCGAAGTTCATCGACGAGGTGCGCACCGGTAAGGATCTTAAGGGCGTTGTTGCAGGCGATGGCGGCAAGGTTGGCACCGGCGGTATGGCCACGAAGGTCTCGGCCGCCCGCCTGGCCACCCGCGGCGGCATTCCAGTGCTGTTGACCTCCACCGATAATATTGGCCCCGCGCTTTCCGATGCCTCCGTGGGCACCGTCTTCCACACCCGCGAGGAACGCCAGCTTTCGGCCTGGAAGTTCTGGGCACTCTACTGCGCCGATACCGGCGGAGCCGTGCGCCTGGATGAGGGTGCGAAGGAAGCCGTGACCAAGGGCGGTACCTCCTTGCTTGCCGTGGGTATTACCGATGTCCGCGGTGAATTCAACAAGGGCGAGATCATCGATATCTTGGGCCCGAAGGGCGAGGTTATCGGCCGCGGTGAGGTCCGCTTCGATTCCGAGGAATTGAACGCGATCAAGGGCATGCAGATGAGCGAGCTGCCAGAAGATAAGCGCCGCTCCGTCGTGCACGCGGATTACCTTTCCAACTTCGCCTCGCGCATCTAGCCGCGTGCCGTACGCTGGTCCCATGAAGTATTTTATGGGACCAGAAACCTGGCAGCCGATGGTCGATGACTTAAGCGCTGCCGGCCACGAACGCGTAGAAAACCTCGAAGACGCAGAGGTCTATGTCAATAACACACCCAGCCCGCGCCGCATCCCAGAGATGCCGGACAATATTCGCTGGGTGCAGCATTGTTTTACCGGTGTAAACCAACTCATTGATGCTGGATTGATTACCTCTGAGGGATTGCCGTGGTGCAATTCCGCCGGTGCCTTTGCCAAGCCGGTGGCTGAATGCGCCTTGGGCCTCCTGCTCTCCCAGGCCCACCAGCACAAGGCCTTTACACAGGCCGGCACCTGGTCGGTGGCTAAGGAACTGGATGAGGCGCAGGAGTGGATCTATGACCAGCAGGGGCCGAAGAAGGTAGCGATTTTGGGTGCTGGGGGCATCGGCAAGCAACTCATTGCCCTGCTCAAGCCCTTCAGGGTCCACATCACCGCCGTGAATCGCTCTGGGCGCCCCGTGGAGGGCGCCGATGAGGTGGTGGCCATGGCTGATGCCGCGCACGTGTGGGGCGAGGCCGATGTTATTTTCTGCATCCTGCCCGCCACGCAGGAAACGGAGGGGCTAATCGATGCCGCGAAGTTCCGCGCCATGAAACCGTCCGCGCTGTTTATCAACGTCGGGCGCGGCAGCACCGTGGTTACCGATGATCTGGTGGATGCCCTGCGCGAGGGCGAAATTGCAGGCGCTGGCTTGGAAGTCGTGGACCCAGAGCCGCTTCCTGATGGCCACCCGCTGCTCTCCCTGCCCAATTGCACCATGACCCCGCACATCGGGGCGACAAAGCACGTGGCGCAGTACCACATGGGCGATATTTTCAATGCGAATGCCGCCGCGTGGGAGAAGGGAGAGTCCATGCCCACCCAGGTAGATCCGGAGGCGGGATACTAGAAAAATCAAAAGCCACGGACAGCGAAGGCTGAGTGCGTCGTGTGTGTACCGAAGAAAGGACGTACCGCCCACTGTCCGTGGCAAGTGAAATTAAAAGTTCAACGTGTTGAACTACTATTAATTTAACACTTATCCCAGGACGACACAAGCACGATTACTAAGATGGTGGACATGCACCTAGAAGAACTCCCTACCCGTAGCCAGGACTACCTCAAGGTTCTGTGGGACTTATCGGAGCATTCCGGGGGTGCCCCAGTGGCGCTGAAGGATGTGGCGGGCCGCCTGGAACAAAAGGTGCCCACTGCCTCCGAGGCGATTAAAAAGCTCGCCGCCCAAGGTCTGGTGGAGCATGAGCGCTATCAGGGCGTCTCATTGAGCCCTGCGGGCCGCGAGCTGGCGATGCAGATGGTGCGCCGCCACCGGCTTTTAGAAACCTTCTTGGTAGAGACCCTGGATTATTCCTGGGACGAGGTGCACGAGGACGCTGACCGCCTCGAGCACGCCTGCTCCGATCGTTTTATTGGCCGCATCGATGCGCTGCTGGGGTCCCCTGACCGCGATCCACACGGCGATCCCATTCCCGATGTCGGCGGTGGCATCGAGGATCTCGGCACGCTCACGCTCGCCAGCGCCCCGCTCGATGCGCCCGTGACCGTGGAGCGCGTCTGCGATGAGGATCCAGGCCTGTTGCGCTACCTCGACCGCTTTGGTGTGGAGCTGGGCAATAAGCTGCGCGTCAGCGATAGCGTGGCTGGCCTGTTGACGGTGCAGACCGAAAGCGGAGAGATGTCGCTGGCAGAGGTGGCCGCCCGTGAGATCACCGTCCGCCTCGCCTCAACCAATTAACCTGCGACGCACACTGTGCTACTCGCCGCGCTGTTGCGGCGCGGTGCGGCGCCCTGCAGCGCCGCACGCTAGGAAACCGCCTTATAGGCCGCCATGCTGGTGAGGTAAAAGACGCCCGCCACAATGGCGATGGTGCCGCCGGCCGAAAGGCTTAAGTGCGCGGCGATAAATAGCCCGGCGACCGCGATGGTGATGCCAATGATGCCAGCCCCGATAAGCAGCACCTCCGGCCGCGATACCCACGGGCGCAGGCCCGCGGCCGGGGCCACGAGTAGGGCAATGGACAAGATGGTGCCGACGGCGGGGATGACGGCGGCCATCGTCAAGCAGATAAGGCCGAGCGTCAGGGCATCGTAAAGCCCGCTATGCGGGGACGTGCTGGGGTCGAAATAGGCCTGGAAAAGGCGGCGCCGGCAGGCCAATACCGCCAGCAAACAGATAACGACCAGTCCGGCCGCGACGGCGACATCGCGGTGGTTAACCGTAGTAAGCGAGCCCACCAGGAAGCTATCGACGTGCAGCGGCAACGGCTGAAACCAACGCAGCAGCAAAATGCCCAGCGCAAAGCCCAGAGTGAGCGTGGTGCCCGCCGCAGCGGTAGAGGATACGCCATGCACCCTGCCCAGGTAATGCATGAAAATCGCCAGCGGAATGCAGACCGCCACGGAGCCGAGCATGAGCCCATCGCTCAAGTTGGCGCCCAGCGCATTGGCTACGACGACGCCGATAACCGCGCCGGGAAAGGTGCCGTGAGAAAGGCTCTCTGCAAAAAAGACGCGGTTGCCCAGCACCATGAGCGTGCCCACCAGCCCGGAAAGGCAGCCCACCGCGATGGCTTCGAGGAATGGCAATGTTAAGACCCCCATATGCGCCTGCCTAAAAGTGCGAGCGGAACGGTTAGGGACAGCGACAGCGCGACGATGGCCTGCGGGGAAATCTGGTGGGAGGTTACCGAAAGCATGAGCCACAGGCCCACGCATACGGCTAGCACCGCGCCGACCAATGCCCACAGGAGCATCTGCACCGGGGTGCTGGCTAAGACGCGCCCGACCAGGCCTGGTACCACGACGAAACCCAAGACGAGCAACACACCAATGGCGGAGCTCGCGGCGACGACGATTAGGCCCACCGCTACGTTGGCAGTGACATCGATTAGCCCCACGCGGATGCCGGTGGCGCGCGCGGATTCGCGGTCAAAGGCCACGGCTACTTGCGAGCGCCAGGTGGCCAGGATGAGCAGGGCGGCAACCACGCACAAGATGATCGAGGGGATCATGCGGTCAGTGGTGATATCGAGCAAGCGGCCAAACATAAGGGCCTCTAGCTGGCCGGAACGATCCCCTACGGCGAGGCTGATGACCACGCCGATGCCATACATCAAGGTCAGCACCACGGCGGTGCCGGATTCATGATCGTGGCCATCGCTGCCGGAATTAAGGCGCGCCAAAATGAGCACTGCGACGCCAGCAGCTATGGCGGCGCCGGGCAAGATGCCGGGAAAGCCCGCCACGGCCAGGCCAATGACGATGCCCGGGAATACCGAGTGGACCAGCGCCTCGACGCTAAATTCCATGCGGCGCAGGTTGACCACCACGCTGATCACCGCGCCGGTCAGGGCTACGCACAGCAAAAACAGGGCCGCGCGCTGCATAAAGGGAGCAGTAAGCAGAAGCGTCACATGTCCCCCTGAAATACCGACGTGGCCTCCAGGTAGCGCTCGACTGCATCCTCGGTATCAAGGACCTCGCTGTGACCGTCCACGATGAGCATTCCGGCATCGCAGGCGCGCTGCGCCAAAATGGGATCGTGGGTGGAAATGAGCAGGGCAACCCCGCTCTCCTTGAGCTTGGCGATGATCCCCAAAAGCACCTGCCTGCTGTCTTGGTCCAGGCCATTGAAGGGCTCGTCCATGAGTACGAGGTCTGGGTGTGCGGCGAGCGCGCGGGCGATAAATATGCGTTGGCGCTGCCCGCCCGAGAGCTTGTCCCAGCGCGTCTTCGCCTTTTCCGCCATGCCGACGAGCTCTAGCGCTTGGGTGATCTGCGGGCGCAGGCGGCGCATGCTGCCCATACGCTCCCACCACGAGGCCTTGTTGAGCAAGCCCATTTCCACGACCCGGCAGGCGGTGACGGGGAAGGTGGGATCGCAGGTGTGGTGCTGGGGAACATATCCCAGCGTCGCCGTGCGCTCGTGCTCGCCGCGCAGGGTGGCAAGGCCAGCGATGGCCTTTAAGAGCGTGGACTTACCAGCACCATTAGCCCCCAGCAGCGCGATGGCCTCACCTTCGTGGATGGTTAAGGAGACATCGTCCACGATGGTGGTGGTGCCATAGCCGCAAGAGGCATGGGAAAGCTTTAGAAGCGGTGCACTCATTGCGCGGCGTCCAGGCTTTCTGGCAGATCGGCCACTTCACCGTCCCAGGCATCTACCAAGGTGGTGACGTTGTGGATGATGGAGCCGATGTAGGTTGCACCGTCGCTATTTGGCACGCCCAAGGAATCGCCGTACAGGGCGTCTTCATCCGTAATGGCCTTGACACCTGCGGCGCGGGCGATTGCCTCGATGGACTTAGAGTTATTGGAGTTTTCCGCGAAAATAGCCTTGGCGCCGGAATCGCGGACCTCCTTGGCTGCGTCCTCGATGTGCGAGGAAGTAGCGTCCTGCTGGTTATTGAAGTCCGTGAGCGCGGATCCGACGAATTCCACGTCATAGTCGTTGGAGAAGTAGCCGAAGGCATCGTGCGATGAAAAGAGCACGCGTTCCTGCTCAGGGACGGTCTCCAGGGACTCGGTGACCCATTTATCCAGCTCGTCGAGCTGCTTGGTGTATTTTTCACCGACTTTCTTCACGGATGGTTCCTTATCGGCCAAGGCATCCACGATGTTTTGTACCTGGATTTTGGCGTTCTTGGGGGAGGTCCATACGTGTGGGTCGTGGGTGAATTCTGGTTCCTCGCCGTCCTCGCCGGGGAAGGGCCACGGGCGAAGGTCTATCTTGTGGTTGGAATCGTCATCGCCTGCGGTGACGATAGTCTCGCCATCGAAGCCGGAGGACTCCACGGCGTTATCGAGAAAGTGCTCGAGGTCGACGCCGTTTTTAAAGAGGAAATCCGCATCCGCCATGGCACTCATCTGCTGCGGGGTCATTTCGTGTTCGTGAGCGCTGGCATTCGGCGCCAACAGGCAGGTGAGATCGAGGGTGGTACCACCATCGCCCTCGGTGGTTTCCTTGCCGCTGGAATCCACCTTGTGCAGCGTCATGCCACCCTGAGCAATTTGAGTGAGGTAATCGCAGATCTGCGTGGTGGTGGCAACAGCCTTGATGGTCTGATCATCGCCCGATCCGGGGCCCGCGTCTGAATCGCTGCCGCCGTCATTCGTGCTGCAGGCGGTGAGGGCGAGCCCGCTCAGAGTCAGCATCAGGCCCAGCTTGGCCACGTTCTTTTTCATAAATGCTCCTTTTTGCAGTGAAACCTATCAAGCAAAGAATAAACATACCCAAGTATCATTTTCAAGGTAATGAACATTAGGGTTTGAACCTGTGAGTTTTACTGCAGTTTCAGGCGAGGGAAGGGGAGGAGATTTCACTGCGTAGCCCGCACAATTGAGGAAAAGTGCGAGGTAAAAGACGGGCGGCTGAAAAACTCGGGCAGGTACGTTACTCTGGTATGACATGAGCAACACTGAACGCGAAGAAGTTCTGTCCAAAGCCCGTGCTGCTAAGGACGTTGCGCCCGTCGTGGCGCAGCTGTCCACGCCGCGCAAGAATGAAATCTTGCAGCGCGCAGCTGAAAATCTTATTGCCCACACCGATGACATCCTTGCTGCTAACCAGCAGGATATTGAGGCGGGTCGCGAACGCGGCATGTCCGATTCCCTCATTGACCGCCTGACCCTGGACGCTGCCCGCGTCGAGGGCATTGCAGATGGCCTGCGTCAGGTCGCTGGCCTGCAAGACCCAGTAGGCGAGATCCTGCAGGGCCGCACCATGGATAACGGCATCCAGATGAAGCAGGTGCGCGTCCCGCTCGGCGTGATGGGCATGGTCTACGAGGCTCGCCCGAACGTCACCGTGGATGCTTTCGGCCTCGCCCTGAAGTCCGGTAATGTGCCGCTGCTGCGCGGTTCCAAGTCCGCGCGCAACTCCAATACCAAGCTGGTGGAGCTTCTGCAGGACACCCTTGCAGAGTTTGATCTGCCACGCGAGGTAGTCCAGCTACTGCCGTGTGAGACCCACGACTCCGTCCAAGACTTGATTACCGCCCGCGGCCTGGTGGATTTGGTTATCCCCCGCGGCGGCGCCAAGCTCATCGAGGCCGTGGTTACCGGCGCTACTGTTCCAGCCATCGAGACCGGTACCGGCAACTGCCACTTCTACATCGATGCCTCGGCCGATATGGACAAGGCCATCGACATGGTAATCAACGGCAAGACCCGCCGCACCTCGGTCTGCAACTCCACCGAGTGCGTGCTTATTGATGCTGCGCTTGATGATGCCACCAAGCTGCGCATCGTCCGCGCCCTCCAAGATGCAGACGTCACCGTCCACGGTGACGTTGACGAGCTCGAGGGCTTCGGTGCCACGGACGTTGTCCAGGCCACCGAGGAGGATTGGCGCGAAGAGTCGCTGTCCATGGACATCTGCGCCAAGGTGGTTGACGGCGTTGACGCTGCCATCGCGCACATCGCGGAATTTACCACCGGCCACACCGAGGGCATCGCGGCCCAGGATGCGGACGTCTTGGTTAAGTTCGGCAACGAGGTCGATGCCGCAGCCGTTATGCTCAACGCCTCCACTGCCTTCACCGATGGCGAGGTCTATGGCATGGGTGCAGAAATCGGTATTTCCACCCAGAAGCTGCACGCTCGTGGCCCAATGGCCCTGCCGGAGCTGACCTCTTCCAAGTGGGTCCTCCAAGGCACCGGTCACGTACGCCCATAAGAATATGCGTCTTTTTCCTCGCTCTCGCGCCGCCGCTGGTTTCGTAACTATCGCCGCCACGGCGGCGCTTGGCATGTCTATGCTCGCCCCTGCCGCGGCGGCGGGTCAGCCCCACACGCAGGCCGAGACCTGTCCCGATTACGTTTTCCTTGCCGCACGCGGCTCGGACCAAAACGAGGAACACGGTGAGTATTTCGGCCCACAGCGCTACTCGGAACAGGGCGCGGAATCCAATGGTTATGAAGGTCCCAACCTCGCAGCGCTCTTCCACCTGGTAGAACAACGTCACCCCGGCACCATGGATAATGCCTACGTGCTGGCGCTGGATGCAGATGCATATCCAGCCTCGATGAACCTGCCACCGCTGGCCCAAGAGGGCGAAAACCTGCGCCCGCTGCAGCTGATGCGACGCCTGGGCGGAGTGCTGTTGGAGCACCCCTTGCACGAGTTGATCTATCAGGTCACCGTTGGCTTTGTGCAGAGCCTGCGCAGCGGCATGAACAACGCGCCGCGCGTGGTGGAGCAGTACGAAGAGGAAACGGGTTGCAGCCCGCGCTATATCACCGCTGGGTATTCGCAAGGAGCCATTATCGCCACAAGCGCGGAGCGCTACCTCGCGTCCAAGGACAAGCTCGCCGGGGCGATCTACCTGGGCAATCCCTTGCGGCGTCCCGGCGGCATGGCCGGGCCGATTCCGCGATATCTCATTCCTCACAGTGCCGCACTGCCGGCCGATCGCCGTATCGACTACTGCCTTGCCGGCGACTTCGTTTGCGATCTCAACCTGCGCAATGCCAAAGACGCCCTAGCCACTAAGGCCGCCCACCACGCCTCGTATTTCCGCGAAAGTGAGGGCGATGCGGCGGTGGAACAGGACAATGCCCGCGTGGCCGATACCGTGGCTGGCTGGCTTAACTCCCCAGCAGGGTAGCGGCTATACTCTCCAGCCATGACTAATTCCCAGCGCATTGGGATCATGGGCGGCACCTTTGATCCAATCCACAATGGCCACTTGGTCGCCGCCAGCGAGGCGGCGCACCGCTTTGCCCTCGATACCGTAGTCTTTGTACCCACCGGTCAACCGTGGCAGAAGGCCTCCCGCGAGGTCACCGCCGCGGAGCACCGGTATTTGATGACCATGGTGGCAACGGCCTCCAACCCGCGTTTTACCGTCTCCCGCGTGGATATTGACCGCAAGGGCCCTACCTATACCATCGATACCCTGCGCGATCTGCGTGGCCTTTTTCCGGGTGCCGAATTTTACTTCATCACCGGTGCGGATTCCCTGCAGTCCATCATGAGCTGGCATAACTGGGAAGAGATGCTGGAAATGGCGCACTTCGTGGGTGTTACGCGCCCAGGCTACGAGCTGAGTACAGACATGCTGCCGGCCGACTCGCGGGAAGATATCAACCTCATCGATATCCCCGCCATGGCCATTTCTTCCACGGATTGCCGCGAGCGGGCCGCGCAAAACCGGCCGGTGTGGTACCTGGTTCCGGATGGAGTGGTGCAATACATCACCAAAAATAATCTCTACTCGGCGCAGCCGGATAAACCTTTATAGTTCAAGTTTGGGCACAATCGCGCCGAACGTGCAAGAATAGACAGCTAAAAGACACTTCCTCACCAGACGCGAAAAGGGAATTTTTATACATTGTCTATTTCTGATCTCGCCCGCCGCATGGCGGCAACCGCGGCACATGCCGCACAGGACAAGTTAGCTAGCAATATCGCAGCAATCGATGTCTCCGATGTCCTTGCCATCACCGAGGTTTTCGTGCTGGCTTCTGCCGATAATGAGCGCCAGGTCGGCTCCATCGTGGATGAGGTGGAGGACCAAATGACGGCCCAGGGCTTTGAGCCACAGCGCCGCGAGGGCAACCGCGAAAACCGCTGGGTGCTGTTGGACTATGGCAATATTGTCATCCACGTGCAGCGCACCGATCAGCGCGAGCACTACGGGCTTGACCGCCTCTACCACGATTGCCCGTTGGTGGACATTGAGGGCATTGAGCCACCCGAGCGCCCTGGCGATTGGACTAATGGCGTTAACCCGCGCACCGTGGATTCCATTGATGAGCTGCCATTGGCGCAAAAGGCCCCTGGCGAGGACGAGGAGCTTTAACCCCACCATGAGCCGCCGCCTGATTCTGATCCGCCACGGACAAACCACCTACAATGCATCCGGCCGCATGCAGGGCCACTTGGACACTGAGCTTTCCGATGTCGGATATGAACAGGCCCGCGCCGCCGCGCGCCTGCTCCGGGATCAGGGCGTGGTAAAAATCGTCGCCTCCGATTTGCAGCGCGCGCGAGAAACCGCGCGGGTGGTGGCAGAATCGCTCGGCCTGGACTTTTCTACGGATCCCCGCCTGCGCGAGACCAATCTGGGGCAGTGGCAAGGCAAGAGCTCTGCCGAAGTGGATGCTGAATTTCCCGGCGCCCGCGCAATCTGGCGCCACGATCCCACTTGGGCGCCGCCAGAAGGCGAGTCCCGCGTAGATGTGGCGCGGCGCGCACGCCCGGTCGTCGACGAGCTCATGCAGGAATTTTCCGGCTGGGATGACGGCGCCGTGCTCATCGTCGCCCACGGTGGCGCCATCTCCGCGCTGACGTGCCACCTGTTGGGTCTGGATCACGGCCAGTACGGCATTTTGTCCGGTCTGAAAAATACCCACTGGTCGCAACTGACCGCCCGCCCGGATTTCAATCCGGAAACCCCCGTGACCTCGCTGGAATTTACGCCGCAGACGGTGAAGAGTGCGCAGTGGTACTTCGATGGCTGGAATATGGGTGGCGAGGTCACCGGTGATGGAGGGGCAGATACCTAGTGACCGTTCGCGTCATTACTGACTCCGCGGCCAGCCTGCCCCCAGAGATTGCTGAAGAACTCGATATCACCGTCATTGACCTGCACGTGATGGATAGCGAGGATAAGGGCGGAAAGCTTCGCACCACTTCGGGCCTGTCTTCCCTCGAATTGGCCGCCGCCTACGGCCGGGAAATGGAAAAGGCGCAGGATGATGGCGTGATCGCCATCCACCTGTCCAAGGAGCTTTCGTCCACGTGGTCGGCGGCGGTGGCCGCGGCAGGGGTTTTCCCCGATACAGTGCGCGTTATCGATTCCGGCTCGGCCGGCATGGTCATGGGCGCGGCGGCGATGGCGGCTGCCACTAAGGCGGCACACGGCGCGGCGCTGGAAGAATGCCACGCGGCGGCGCTAGACAGCATCGAGCGGGCGGCTACCTGGGTGTACCTGCATTCCACCGAGGATATGCGCCGTTCGGGCCGCATGTCTGCCGCCACCGCCATGTTGTCCACCGCGCTTCTAGCCACCAAGCCGATTATGTCCATCGTGGACGGCAAGCTGGAACTGGTGGGAAAAACCCGCACGCAAACCAAGGCCTTTACCAAGGTGGTAGAGATCATCGCCGCCCGCGCCGCCGGCGAGCCCGCCTTCATCGCCATTCAGCACAACCAGGCCGGCGAAGCGGCGGACAAGCTGCAGGGCCTCTTGCGCGATACTCTGCCAGAAGGCACGTCCTTTATCACCACGCCCTTAACCGAGGTGCTCGCCGTGCACGCTGGGCCCTCCGCCATTGGGGTATCTGCGGTATTTAGCTCCTAGGCCCTCGCACGCACGGGCGAAGCCCTACGGCCTGTGCGCCCCTGATTGTGGATAACTATCCCGCCAGGACCCGTTTGGTTGCCTCCTACAACGACTTATCCACAGCGCCTCTGCCCACGTTCTCGCACCGCACGCGGCGGCTTCCTAGCCTGTGGGCTATGGCGGCACCCAAGATCAGCGAACGACTCCGCGAATATACTCAACCCACCGGCGAGGAAGAACTCCTCCAGGTCGATTACCCGCGCCCGCGAGTGCGCATCAGCCGCTGGCAAGCCTGCGCGGTAGCCATCATCGTGGTGGTGGGCGTCATTATCTGGCTGGGCCTGAGCTCCCGCAATTCGGATGAGTCCGGCATGCCCGAACCCGCGGCGATGGGCAGTACCACCGCCGAGCCCAGCGCGGAGGCTAGCGAAATCGTCGTATCCGTCGTCGGCGAGGTTGCAGCACCTGGCCTGAAGACCCTCGAGCCCGGTGCCCGCGTCGCTGATGCCCTCGCGGCCGCCACGCCTTTGCCGGAGGCGGAGACCATGACGCTCAACCAAGCGCAGCGGCTTGCCGATGGCCAGCAGCTCCACATCCTGCCCCAAGGTGCTCCGCCCGACCCCGCGCTTGCCGATGCCCCCATCGCAGCACCCGCCGGCGGCGATAAAGTCAGCCTTAATTCCGCGACCGCCGCCGATCTCATGGATCTCAACGGAGTAGGGGAGGTCACCGCGGAAGCCATCGTCTCCTTCCGTGAAGAGCGCGGGGGATTTAAGGACGTCGAGGAACTCCTCGAGGTCAGCGGGATTGGTCCCGCCAAGTTTGCCAAGCTCAAAGATAACGTGCAGCTGTAGGCAGAAGAGGCCACGCCGCGATGAAAGAACTCCGTCTGCTGCCCGGCGCCCTGACCGCATGGGTGGCGGTCATCGCGGTGCTGGTTTTCGGGCAGGGGTGGGCCGTGGCGTGCATCGGCAGTGTCGTAGGAATATGCCTGCTCGCCCGGCACTGGGGCCAAGCCATCTTTTGCGGCGTGCTCGCCAGCGCCGCCGCCTTCGTAGCAGGCGTGCGACAGGCGCGTGCGGCCGCCTTTGACTTCGGCCGCGAGATTACCGGCCGCGTGGTCACCGCGCCGACCCAAACGAGCACCGGCGGCTGGCTCATCCGGCTCGATGTCCCGGGCTACCCCGCGCAGCTTCCGGTCTTTAGCCCCGAGCCACTGAGCGTCCCTGCCGGAACGCAAGTCACGGCAGCGGTACAGCTTTCCGAGTCCGACCAACCCGGAGTCGGGAACGTGATAGCCAACGCCTCCCACTTGAGCATCGCCGCGCCACCTTCGGGCCTAGCCGGCTGGGCCGCACGGGTGGCCGATAACTTCCGCGCGGTCGTACTAGAGGCGGTAGGCCCGAGCAGCCAGGGGCTCATCCCAGGCATGGTGCTTGGCGATACCTCCCTGCAAAGTCCCGCCGAGCGCGAACTCTACATCGATACCGGGCTATCGCACCTCAGCGCTGTATCCGGTGCCAATGTGGCCATCGTCTGTTCCTTCGCCGCCATCGTTTGCGCCGCGTGCGCCGCCGGACCGCGCACCAGGGTGGTGGTGTCCTTGGCCGCGCTAGCCACCTATGTCGTCTTGGTGGGACTTGAACCGTCGGTGCAGCGCGCGGCTGTCGCCGGGGTAGTAGGCCTGCTCGCGGTGCTGCACTCTTCCACCATGGAACCCATCCACGCGCTCAGCCTCGGCATCCTCACCCTCCTTTTCGTGGATTCGGACCTCGCGGTGCATTTTGGCTTCGCGCTATCGTGCGCGGCGACCTTCGGCATCGTCATGCTAAGCCCGCTTATCTATTCGCAGCTCGCGGTCACCGGCTGGCCCGCCATCTTCCTGCGCGCTATTGCCGTGGCGATTGCCGCCGATATCCTCACCCTGCCGCTTATCGCCCTCATGTCCGGTGAGGTATCCGTCGTCTCGGTCCTCGCCAATGTCTTGGTAGCACCCGCCACCGCACCCATTACCGTGGTCGGGCTGCTCGCAGCCATCGCCGCGCAGCTAGGCCCCTTGAGCATCGTCGCCGCGGGATTATTAAAACTCATCGAACCCGCAGCGTGGTGGATCAATACCATCGCCCACGGCGTGGCTAGCCTGCCCGTGGTCACCATCACCGCCCACCCGCTATTTACGCTCCTCGCGTACGGATGGGTCATCGCAGGGCTGCTGTATTACCGGCCATGGCTGACCTTGGCGGGGGTTATCGCTTGTCTGGGTCTGTTTGCCGCCTAGCGCTAAAATGATGGACATGCCTCCCGTACACCTCATTCTCGGCGACGATGAATTCCTCACCGAACGCGCCCGCCACACCATTCACAAGGCCGCGGCCGAAGTCGAGGCCAATCGCCCCGAATTGATGATGCTCAAGGCCTCCGAGGTTTCCGAGGGCGAAATCCTGGAGGCCACCAGCCCGTCGCTGTTTGGCGATAACCGCGTCATCGTCATCACGGACTGCGAACGCGCCGGGAAAGAGGTAGTCGATATCATCCTGCGCGCCTGCGCCAATCCCGCGCCGGGCATGACCATGGTGGTGGTCTACTCCGTGGCCGCGAAGACGCTGAAGAAAAAAAAGAAGTCGCCCGAGCTAGTGGCGAAGCTGCGCAAGATTGCGGAGGTGCACGAGGTCTTTTCGCTCTACCCCAATGAGCTGGGGCAGTGGGCCACCCGCGAGTTTGCCTCCCACGGCGTTCGCCCCACCCCGGACGTCGTGCACGCGGTACTCGACGGCGTCGGCTCCGACCTCCGCGAGCTTGCCTCCGCCATCTCCCAGCTCGTGGCCGATACCGGTGGCAACGTGACGCAGGAAGCGGTGCGCAATTATTACGTCGGCGTGGCCGAGGTTGCCAACTGGGACATTGCCGATGCCGCCGTCGCCGGCCGCGTCGAGGCTGCCGTCTCCACCTGCCGGCGCGCCCTCCAGCTCGGCGCCAGCCCCGTGGCCATCGCTGCGGCCTTGGCCAATAAGGTCGGCGCCATCGCGCGCCTGTATTCCGCCCGCGGGGACCAGTACACACTTGCCAGCCAAACCGGGCTTGCCCCGTATGTGGTGAAAATGACCCAACCGGTAGCTAGGCGCTGGACCGCCGATGACATCACCGCCGCCGTCATCCTCGTCTCCGAACTGGACGCCGCCGTTAAAGGCCAAGGTGGTGAGCCCGAATTCGCCGTTGAGGCGGCCGTAAAACGAGTCGCGGAATTGGCACGTTAAGCTAGAGCCCATGTCTGAGGAACAAGTGCAAGAATTCGCCGGTCGGCTCTTTGACATGGCGCGGGAGGGAAACCCCGATCTCCTGAACTATATTGACCAGGGCGTCAATATCAATCTGGTCAACCAAGACGGCCAGTCTTTTCTCATGCTTGCCGCCTACCACGGCCATGCGGAACTTGTTACCGCGCTGGCGGGCGCCGGTGCCGACGTGAACTTGCTCAATGATCGCGGCCAATCGCCCCTGGCAGGTGCGATCTTCAAAAAAGAAGACGCGGTTATCGATGCCCTCCTAAACGCCGGCGCCTCCGCTACCGCCGGCCAGCCAACCGCCATCGATTCGGCCCGCATGTTTGGCCGCGAGGCTCTGCTCAGCCGCCTGGAAGGCGAGTCCGCGCAGTGAGCTGGACTTCCTTTTTCACCATTCTCCTGATGAACCTGGTGGGCGTGGCCTCGCCAGGCCCAGATATCATCCTGGTCACCCGCTATGCCACCAAGTCGCGCCGCCACGCCATCGCTGCGGCCGCGGGCATTCAAATCGGCGTGTTGTTCTGGTGCGGTGCCACGGTCTTTGGCGCGGCCGCCCTTCTGACCGCCTTCCCCGGAATCTTAGGGGCGGTCCAGGCCATCGGCGGCAGCTTCCTCGTCTTCATGGGATGGCGGGCGCTGCGCAGCGGCCTCGAACAGCGCACCAACCCGCCCGTTGATTTGGAGGACGCCGAGGCCAAACTGGGCCGGCTGCGCCATTCCTTCAAGATGGGGCTGGCAACGAACCTGTCCAATCCGAAGATCGTGTTGTTCCTCGCCGCCATGATCGCCCCGCAGCTGCCGGCATCCCCACCGTTGTGGTTGGCCATCGCCTTAACCCTGGCGCTGGCGCTATCGGCCTTCGCCTTCTTCCTCGTGGTGGCCACGGTGATTTCCACGAATGCGGTGCGCCGCAAGCTCATCGCTGCCGGTCCGTGGATCGATATCGGATCGGGCCTGTTCTTCATCATCGCCGGCGTCGCGCTCGTGGTCGCTGGTGTACAACAGCTCGTGGCTTAAAGCCCCGGCAGAGTCTCAGGTTCGCCCTCTGCCACCACATCCAGCGCCCACTGGATCCACCGCGCCACCGTCGAGGCCCTCCGCCTCGCCGTGCCAGCGCCCAGGCCGAGTCCTTCTATCGACGCCGCAATCTCGTGCGTCTCGGCCACCTTCCCGCGCCGCAGGCTCATCTCCAGAGCCTGGCGGAATACCCGCCGCGCCGCCAACGCGCGCAGCAGGGCAGCATTGCGCCCATCGCGCCGCGGCTGTGTGATGGCCTTTTCGCCGCGAGGGGTGAGCTGATAGTGGCCATCGGCAAGCGCCAGCAGCCCGAGATAGCAGGCCGCATTGGCGTAATAGTCTGCCTGGCGCAGATGGAAGTCGTACTGCTCCGCAATTTCCTCCTTGCTCATCGGCTGCTGCGCAATGAGCTCCACCAGGTTGACCACGCGCTCGAAGCTATTGGCCTGCGGGAAGGGAATCCCCGCCGGCTCCAGCTCAGCCTCGACGGAGCCAATAATGCCCAGCGCATCATCCACGCTGAGGTGCGAAGCGCTAAGCGCGTAGCGGGCGTGGTCTACCAGCGCGATGCTGCGGAAATCCGCGGGAGCACTGAAATCGTACCGATACAGGTGGAAAATCCCATTCGAGTAGACCAAAAACACGGGCACCACTGCCTTAGATAGCCACTGCTGGAAGCGTCGGTACGGAAAATACAATTGCCGGATATTGAAATCTTCGGAGATGTGATTTTTCGCCTCCACCAGCACCAAATGCTCGAGCGATTCGAAGCCGCCGTCGATTTCCATCTGCGCGCGGTCGACCTTGACTTCCAGCTCCAGATCCGGCACTGGAATCGTCATTTCCAGCGACGACATGCGCCCGGCGACGGTGGCCTGCAATGGTTCGCATCCCAAGAAGTGCTCAAGCATGCCGCTTGCCGATGCCACATTTAACGCCATCGATTCCGAGTTCACGCTCTCGATGTCAAGGGTGTCAAGGCCGGCTGGCATGTCCAACGTGCGCACAGAACTCGGCCCGGCGTGGGTCGGTTCCGGGAACCGTTCGTACAGGTCCAACGGCCCGACGAAGTATTCGCTGCGGCTAACCGGGAGAATACCCAAACCCAGTTCTTTGAAAATCCACGGGCGCGAGGTAGAAAAATCGTGCTTGGCCATCAGCCGCGGTTCCCGGCCGGAAAGCTCTTTTAGCTCTTTGGCCGTGAGGTAGAAGTATCCGTTTTCTTCCAGCTCCTCGCCACGCCCTGCGGCCATGATGCGCAGCCATCCCCAATCATCGAGGCCAAGCTTTTCGCCCTCTGGGACTCCGAAAAGCGCGCGAAGCTCCCGCTGCTCCTGGGTGCTCGGTGCTTTACTCATGGCCCACCTCGTAATTGCGCACGAGCACTTCATCTACCTTGCCGCGGCGTGATCCCACGGAATTGATGGCGCGGGTGGCCGCAACGGTGTCGATGGAATAATCTGCGTAGAGGTCGCGGATGAACTCCGTGGCGGAATTGGACAGGAGGAATTTCACGCCGCGGGCATTGAGGTCATCGCACACCGCCTTCAAGCGCTCTTGCTCCGCGCGGTCAAAACCGCCCTTTTGATAACCGGTAAAGGAGCTGGTGACGTTGACCGGGTCATAAGGCGGATCGAAATAGACAAAGTCACCTTCACCGGCATCTGCTACCGCCGCAGCGAAATCGCCCTGCGTGAAGGTGATGTCATTGTCCCAAAAATACTGGTGGACCCCGCGCAGCGTATCCGCATCACAGATGGTGGGGTTCTTATAACGGCCAAAAGGCGCATTGAATTGCCCCGCGGAATTTACCCGGTACAGGCCGTTATAGCAGGTCTTATTCAGATACAGCGTCCGCGCGGCGCGCTCTGTAGCAGATAGCGCCGCGAACCGTTCTGCATCGCGGTCTACCGCGCGCAGCTGATAGAAAAAATCCGCGTCGTTCGGGTAGGTCGATACCAGGCTAATGAGTTCTTCGACGCCTTCGCGCACTACCTCATATAAATTGATGAGCTCCGAGTTGAGGTCATTGACCCGCGCTGCGGCCGGAGTGAGCGAAAATAAAACCGCGCCACCGCCGATGAAGGGTTCATAATAACGCCGCGGTGTCCCAGCGGGCAGGGCGGCGTGAATATGCGGCAAGAGCTGGCGTTTCCCGCCGGCCCATTTCACCAGAGGCTTGACGTTGTTCATTGGTCACCTATCTTAGCCGCCCCCGCAGACACGAACACCATCACCCTTTCGAACATACAAGCCCATAAACTAAGTGTTGCAGCGCAAAATATCACGGTGATCAAGCACCTGCTCCAGCGCCTGCTTTAGTGCTTGATTCGGCGTCTGGTTCGCCGTCGTGGGTTGGGAACGCCGCGTTGACATGCTGTAACTTCGGCGATTTAAGGAGGTTAGGGAAGCCTACCAAGGGTCGGTTTTCTTGGTGGGCAGAAAGACTATAAAGTGAAGAAAAATACCATATTTATGGGGTTGAATTGTTGGGTTTCCACGGGTTGAATATCGTGAGGAAGAGGGGAGAGAGTATGCCGCGCATTTCAGAGATCCGCGTCGCAGCGCTGCGGCTTGTCATTGACCACGGGTATGACGGGTTCACCATGGAAGAGCTTGCGCACGACGTCGGGATATCTCGGCGCACCCTCTTTAACTACGTCAAGGACAAGGAGTCAGCGGTACTCGGCCCGGAAGTTTCGGAAAAGTTCGACCAACAATTGCAAAACTTCGCCGCTGGCCTGCCCACCGGCAGCTTGCGGGAGGATTCTGCAATCATGGCAAACGCGGAATTCGAGCACGCTGTGGGCAACGATCATTTCCCAGAAATCTCCCAATTGACCGCCCGAGCACTCTCCCAGGATGGGAAATTATTGTCCATGTACTGGCGCCGAAACGAGCGCGTCATGATGCACATCCGCCGAGCATTGCAAGCCCGCGAGGGGTGGAGGGCCTCGGATTCTCGGCTCATCCCGGCGGTCAATATCATCCACACGCAGTTTCAAACCGCCATCCAGACTTTTGTGGAAACCCATGGCCGGACATCATTGTCGGTGGCCTATGCAGATGCAGGCAAGATCTTCGAGGCCTACTTTGCCGATGATCTAGCCTAGGCTCATCACGAGCAATGAAAACGGCGCAATAAAAATCCCCCGAACAAGCCGCTGCACGCAGGCAGCGCTTTGTTCGGGGGAGACAAGAAGGCTAGTTACTAGTCCATCTTGTTGAAGGCGGTAGCCAAACCGGACTTCTTGTTAGCAGCAGCATTGCGGTGGAAGACGCCCTTGGAAACGGACTTATCCAGCGCACGGGAAGCAACGCGCAGCTGCTTTTCAGCTGCAGCCTTGTCACCAGTCTCTACGGCTGCGTGGAACTTGCGGATCTCGGTGCGAACCGCGGAACGCACGCTCTTGTTGCGCTGACGAGACTTCTCGTTGGTCAGAACGCGCTTCTGCTTGGACTTGATATTAGCCATGAAAAATACCTCTTGATAATCGAAGATGATTGATTCAGAAACAAACCCGCCGGACGTGTCCCGCGATCCCCGCCAAGGGCGGGAAACCGCTCGGCGTTGGTATTCGAAGAGCGAACCCAAGGTCCTGCCCGCCCCGACCAACGCGCCCGGAAAGTAAGTAACTTGCAAATAATAGCAGCGCAACCGCGCACGAGCCAAGTCTGCGGGCGCCGCGCCGCAGAACTACGCCCAGTGATAGCGCGAGCGCAAGCGGTTGGCAATCCTTTCGAACCTGCGTTCTGGAAAAAGGATGCCCTGCCGGCGCACCTGCTCCTCGGAAACCTCCAATAAACGGTCCAAGCGCACCCAACAATTGCGCCCGGAGGCGTCCCATTCGCCGCAGCCGATTTCCAGCCAGGCATCGTCAAGCGCATGCTCTGGGTTGGCGGAAATGAGCAGGCCGGTCACGGTGGTGCGGGTGCGCCCGACCACCAAGATAGCGCGCTCGCGGGGAGGGGACTGCTTGCCTTCCGAAGGCGTCCACACCCACACGACCTCGCCAGAATCGGCCTGGCCGTCCATATCGGGGGAGAAGAAGATGGAACGGGGATGCGCCGCAGTGGCCTCGACCTGGATGGAGGCGGCCTTGCGCGGCTCGTGGCTTTGGGGGGATCTGTCCAGCCCTAACTGGGAGTTGATGCGGTTGAGGCCAGAGTCCACGGGCTCGCGCTCGCTGATTCCGAGCGCCTCGCGCAGACGGGTGAGCATGCCGGAATTCATGTCGACTATTGTAGACGTATGTCTGAAAACTTTGCGGCCACGACGTTTACGGATCCCTCCCGGATCCGTAACTTCTGCATTATTGCTCACATCGACCACGGAAAGTCGACGCTGGCAGACCGCATCCTGCAGCTATCTAAGGTGGTTGCGGAGCGCGATATGCGTGACCAGTTCCTCGATAATATGGATATCGAGCGCGAACGCGGCATTACGATTAAGGCGCAGAACGTGCGCCTGCCGTGGGTGCCGCAATCTGGGGCATCGGCAGGCGAGCAGATCGTCATGCAGATGATCGATACGCCCGGCCACGTGGACTTTACCTACGAGGTCTCCCGCGCGCTCGAGGCGTGTGAGGGAGCCATCCTGCTTGTCGATGCCGCCCAGGGCATCGAAGCCCAAACCCTCGCCAACCTGTACCTGGCGATGGAAAATGACCTGGAAATCATCCCAGTGCTCAATAAGATCGACCTGCCCGCGGCGGATCCGGATAAGTACGCGCTGGAAATCGCGAATATCATCGGCTGCGAGCCCGAGGAAGTGTTGAAGGTATCGGGCAAGACCGGCGAAGGCGTGGTTGAGCTGCTCGATAAGGTCTGCGAGTTGGTGCCGCCGCCTTCCTCGGAGCATGCGCCCGATGCGCCCGCGCGCGCGATGATTTTTGACTCCGTCTATGACACTTATCGCGGCGTGGTGACCTATATCCGCATGGTGGATGGCAAGCTCACCCCGCGCCAGAAGGTGACGATGATGTCCACCAACGCCAACCACGAGCTGCTGGAAATCGGCATCGTCTCGCCCACGATGCAAAAGTGCGAGGGATTGGGCCCCGGCGAAGTGGGCTACCTTATTACCGGCGTGAAGGACGTGCGCGAGACTAAGGTGGGCGATACCGTTACCTGGTCCCACGGCGGCGCCGAGACCCCGCTGAAGGGCTACAAGGATCCCGATCCAATGGTTTATTCCGGGCTTTTCCCCATCTCCCAGGCCGATTTCCCCGACCTGCGCGATGCGTTAGAAAAGCTGCAGCTTAACGATGCCTCCTTGACCTTCGAGCCCGAGACCTCCGTCGCCCTTGGCTTTGGCTTCCGCTGCGGCTTCTTGGGCCTGCTGCACATGGAGATCACCCGCGACCGCCTGGAGCGCGAGTTTGGCCTCGACCTGATTTCTACCGCCCCGTCCGTGACCTACCGCGTGGTGGCAGAAGACGGCGAGGAAAGCTGGGTTCACAACCCTTCAGATTGGCCGGAAGGCAAGCTCAACGAGGTCTACGAGCCCATTGTTTCCATGACCGTTATCGTGCCCGAGCAGTTCGTCGGCCCAACCATGGAGCTCTGCCAATCCAAGCGCGGTCAGATGGGCGGGATGGATTACCTGTCCGAAGACCGCGTGGAGCTGCGCTACACCATGCCCTTGGGCGAAATCATCTTTGATTTCTTCGACATGTTGAAATCCCGCACCAAGGGCTACGCCTCGCTCAACTATGAGGAGGCCGGCGAGCAGCAGTCTGACCTCGTTAAGGTCGATATCCTCCTCAACGGCGACCCGGTGGATGCTTTCTCCGCCATCATCCACCGCGATTCCGCCCAGTGGTATGGCAATAAGATGACTAAGAAGCTCAAGGAGCTCATCCCGCGCCAGCAATTCGAGGTCCCAGTCCAGGCGGCCATTGGTACCAAAGTCATCGCCCGCGAAAACATCCGCGCCATGCGCAAGGACGTGCTGGCCAAGTGCTACGGCGGCGATATCTCGCGTAAGCGCAAGCTGCTGGAAAAGCAGAAGGCGGGTAAAAAGCGCATGAAGACCTTGGGCTCCGTGTCGGTGCCGCAGGAGGCCTTCGTGGCGGCGCTGTCGACGGACGCGGACGACTAAGCACTGGAAAGCGCAGCGTAATAGTACTTTAACTTTCAGTTAACAATCTCCGCGGTGGCTGCCGCCTAAAAGCGAGACTGAGCAGCACCTATAGGGCATTCCTGAGACTGGGAATGCCCTTTTTGAGTGTTTGCGGTTTATGGTTTCACGGCGTTTAATTTCGATTCGAAAGCGACCGATGACTCTTCGGCGAGCCACAGCCACTTTCTCCCTCTTTGTTTCACTCGTTTAACTTAAGGCGGAAAATAAGATGAAGCTTCGCTCTCGCGCTGTGGCAGTGTGCGCCGCAGCCGCTGCTACGACCTCCTTGGTCCCCGGTATCGCACAGGCAGAAACCAAGACCCCCATCGATCACGTCGTGGTCATTTACTCCGAAAACATTTCCTTCGACCACTACTTCGGCACCTACCCGAACGCCGCAAATAACGACGACGAGAAGCTGCAGGGCAGCGAGAAACCCGCCCCTAAGTTCACCGCCAAGGCCGACACTCCACGGGCAGAAAACCTCGAAAATGCTGACCTGCTGGGGGAGAAGAACCCCAACTCCATCAAACCCTTCCGCATCGCTCCCGAACACGCCGTAACAACGGACCAGAACCACCACTACGCCGATGAGCAGGAAGCCTACAACGGCGGAAAGATGGACAAATTCCCGGAGACGGTGTCCACGGACATCGATAAGTATGGCGAAGGCTCCTACGCCACTCCCGGCATGACCATGGGATACTACGACGGAAATACCGTGACCGGCATGTGGAACTACGCGCAGAATTTCGCGCTGAATGACAATAGCTTTTCCACCATCTTCGGCCCCTCCACCCCGGGCGCGCTGAACCTGATTTCCGGCACCGTTGCGGATGCCACCATGCACGACCCAGCCACGGGCGACCAGCAGAAAATCGAGGATGGCAAGAACCACGCCCTGGCCGGCGTATCCGAGGACGGGTCTACCGCCACCGTGGTGGGCGACCCAGACCCGCTTTTCGATGACTGCTCCAATAAGTCCTCCGCCGGTACCAACCAGGTCACCGCTATGCACTCCAAGAACATTGGTGACCAGCTCAACGATAAGGACGTCACTTGGGGCTGGTTCCAAGGCGGATTCCGCCCCACCGATGAGGCAACGAAGGACTCCCGCGCCCGCTGCGGTTCTTCGCACACCACACTGACCGGCCAGAACCAGACGGACTACAACCCGCACCACGAGCCGTTCCAGTACTACGCCTCTACCGCCAACCCACACCACCTGGCCCCGTCCAGCGATGACATGATTGGCAAGACCGACCAGGCAAATCACCAGTACGACCTCGCGGACTTCGATACCGCCATCGAGCAGGGCAATCTGCCTTCCGTCTCCTTCCTCAAGGCCGCCAATTACCAGGATGGCCACGCTGGCTACTCCAATCCGCTGGATGAGCAAGCGTTTATCACCCACTACATCAACGAGCTGCAAAACTCCCCGGAGTGGGATTCCACCGCAGTCGTCATCGCCTACGACGATTCCGATGGCTGGTACGACCACAAGGCGCCGGAAATCCTCAACGGCTCCACTGATCCGCACCAGGACAAGGAAATCTGCACCGCCGCTGCCGCGAAGGTAGGCATCAAGGGTGATAAGAACGGCCAGTGCGGCCCCGGTACTCGCCAGCCGCTGTTGGTGGTATCTCCCTATGCCAAGACCAACCACATCGATTCCACCTATACCGAGCAGACCTCGGTGACCAAGTTCATCCAGGACAACTGGGGCCTCGGCCGCTTGGGCGGCGATTCCTTCGATGACCGCGCGGGTGAGCTCACCGGCATGTTCGACTTCGCGGTTGCGGAGAAGGCCCCGAAGCTCTTCCTCAATGAAACCGATGGCACTGTGGCGCAGGATTATGACTCCGTAGAGCGCGTGGATGACACCTCGCGCGCTGGCACCAACCTGAAGCCGGTTGTCGATGGCATGAATGACACCAAGGTCACCGAGCAGGGCGTTCCTGCCGTGACCACGCTGGATAAGGCCCAGCAGCCGGATACTAACCACGCCGCTTCCGGTTCCTCCAAGGTAGGCATCATCGGCATCCTCGCTGCACTGGGCGTAGCCGCCGGCATCATCGGCTGGCTCATGAGTGGTCACCCCGGCCTGGATTTGAAGAACCTGCCTTTCTAATTTATGAAGATTTCCCGTTTCGCCACCGCATTCGCGCTCGCCGTTGGGCTCTCCATCCCGCAAACGGGTGCCCAGGCCACGCTCAGTGGGCAGGGCAGTGAGCAGCCCACACGCGAGCTCGCCGTGCGCGATGTGTATTCTTGCCCGGCGCCTGAGGATGTGCAGGGTGAGGCGAAATGGAAGATTAATAACACCACCGGGCTTGCCCTCACGGTCTACGTTTCCGATGACAAGGGCAATGCCTACCAGGTTCTCGAGCGCATCGGCACCCCTGCCGTTCGCGAGTGGAACCCGCAGCTGGAGGACGGAACCTACCACCTGACCTGCGTCTTCCACAACGATTCCGCCGTGGAGTCCGACGTTTTCACGGTGACGGGGTCCACCGTTACGAATGCGCCCAAGATGGTCCCCATTACGGATCACGAGGTCGCCGCGGTGTCCATCAAGCAGGCTGAAAACCAGAAAAAGCGCGTGCCTGAGTTGCAAAAGCGCGCGCATGCGCTTGCCGATGCCACTTCTTCCTCCCGCCCCGCCGCCCAAGCCGCCTACCTGGACTACCTAGAGTATTATCGCTCCTTCGACGATTCCAGCGCGGAGTGGCCCGGCCCGGATTTGGAGGGCTACGAAGACATCGAGCGCATCCTGTGGTCCAATCGCCCGCCGAGCGATGCTACCCAGCCCGCCGCCGCGCTTGCCGATGCCACCGACCAGACCGCCCACGCCCTCGACACCTCCCATTTTGCCATTCCCGCCCCGGATTATGGGCTGCGCGCGCATGAGGTGATGGAGGAGTTCGAGCGTTTTGACCTGCGCGGCGAGCGCGATTTCGGCGCCCACGCCCTGCCTACCGCCCTGCGCGGAATCATTACATCGACGCGGCAAACGCTGGATCCCGTGCGCGCTTTGGTCGAGGATCGCGGTTTAGACACCGCTCCCATCTACGACCAGCTCGCGGATTTGGACTCCCTTGCTGAGGAATTCGACGATAAATACGGTGGTGCTTCTAGCGTGGCTTTCGCCAACTGGACACAGGAGGACCGATTGCGCTTACAGGCGGGCGTCGCCAAGGCGAATGAGCTGCTCGCCCCAGTTGCCACCATGACCGTTATCCGGAGGATGAACTAGTGCCGTGCCCGTTTAGCTTTTCCCGCCGCTCTTTTCTGTCTGGCCTCGCCGCCTCCGCGGCCGCAGGCGCAGCTGCCCCGGGAGCAGAAGCGCAGTCCACGTCGCTTCCGCTCGAAACCACCGATTCCGTGGATCAGCCGGGCGCGCTGGATTTTCACGGCGAACACCAGCAAGGCATCATAAATCCCCCACAGAAATACTCGGAAATAGTGGCGTTGGACGTGCAGGTCAAGACAAAGGCCCGTTTGGACAAGCTCCTGCGCACGCTAAGTGAAAGGGCACGCATCTTAACCGCTGGTGGCACTCCCGCGCCCGATGGCATTGCTTACCCGGCAATGGATTCGGGCGAGCTGGGCCCTGAGCTTCCGGCCGATCACTTATCTATCACCCTCGCTGTGGGCGATTCGCTTTTCGATGCCCGCTTCGGCCTCGCCGCCTACAAGCCCGCCCACCTGCGCGCGATGGAAGCGTTTGCTGATGACACCCTGCAAGAAGAAAAATGTCACGGTGACCTTGCTTTACAGATTTGCGCCGATGAACGCGATACTGTTCTCCACGCGCTGCGCGATATTTTGCGCCATACCCGCGGCGATGTGGCAGTGCGCTGGCGGCAGAACGGTTATATGAATTCCCCGCGGCCGTCGGGTACGCAGCGCAATCATTTGGGGTTTAAGGATGGCATCGTCAATCCCGGCCCTGATGACTACGATTCGCTCGTGTGGGCCGGTTCGGATGAGCCCGATTGGGCTGCGGGCGGTAGCTATATGGCGGTGCGGCTTATTGCCATGTACACCGAGTTTTGGGATCGCATTTCCATCGCCGAGCAGGAGCAAATCTTTGGCCGCGACCGCGTAACCGGCGGCCCACTATCGGGCGGCGACGAGCACGCCGAACCAGATTACCTCGATGATGCCACCGGCGATGTGATTCCCACCGATGCCCACATCCGTCTGGCCAATCCTCGCACCCCAGAAACCGCTGACCAGTTGATGCTGCGCCGCGCTTATAACTATGACAATGGCGTGCGCGATAATGGCACCCTCGACGTGGGCCTGGTGTTTATCTCCTTCCAGCAGGACTTGAAGCGACAGTTCATCACGGTGCAAAAACGCCTCGAAGGCGAACCGCTGGCTGATTATATCCGCCCCTACGGCGGCGGCTATTTCTACGCACTTCCCGGCGTTGCCGATGATTCCGATTATTTCGGCCGCAGCCTCCTCGAAGCCTAAAATCCCGCTGCCCAGCTAATCTCTGGCCAACCACGCATTTGCTTCCACCGCAGTGCAAAGGGCGTGGCATTGCCTCGATCTTGTGAGAAGGCACACCAAAACGCACCGCCAGCACACAGGGCCCACGACACGCCAAACTGGCAACCGCTGGACCAGTGATTGCTAAAAGTGGTGGCAAGTTGAAGAGCGACAGCAGGCGGAGCGCCGCTTTCCAGGGGAGCACCTAGCTGGGCGGCGAGGCCCAAGGCGGGAGCCATTCGATGCGGCCGCGATGGCGATGCAGGCGGCCGCGCACCGGCGGGGCGTGCGGGTCATCGTCGTTGACTCCGTTGTGATAGGGGCAAGCAATGGTCAGGTTGTCCATATTCGTCTCGCCGCCGTGCTTCCACGCCTGGAGATGGTGGACCTGGCATTTATCGGCCGGATAATTGCATTCTGCCCACGGGCAGGAGGGGTTTTCGGCGGCGGCCATCAGCCGCTGCTTTTCGGAAGCGAACCTGGAAGTCCTATAGAGGTTGACTGGGCCCTCGAAGGGATGGATGAGGGTGACAAGGCCGACCTCGGCAAGCTTTTTCTCCACCAACTTGGCCCCGGAAATTTCGGCACCATTGGTCATCTGCAGCGTGACCTCTTCGCCGCCGCCGCTTAAGATTTGATCCAGTTCATCGAGGTGGATGACGATATTGGTGCTAGCCACTGGGCGCGTGGCACCACCGCGGAAGAAGATGCGGTCGACGGCCTCGAGCGGGGAATCCTCCCCAATGGTGGAATGCAGGTCTGCGATGAAATCGGAATCGCCGGTAATCGACAGCGTGGAGGGCCCGTCCTTTCGCCGGGTCATGCGCACCCCGCGCTGGGGCTGGCGGGGAGGATACATCTCCTTGAGACGGGTGCGCGCCAGCTTGTCGATGTCCCCCGAAGTCCCACACAACTCCGCCCGCAGCGCCCAAGCATCCCGTTTCGTCTTGGTGCGGGAGACGTATTTTTCAATCAACTTGAGCGTGGTTAAGCAGTGCTTGGTCGCCCGGCATGTGCGCTGGCGGCGGGTAAAGGAGGTGGGACCGAAGTAGGCATCGGCAAGCAGCAGCAATTCGCGCGATTCCTGCCGGGAAATGCCGAGCCGCCGCAGGTCTGCCACGGTAAGGCCGAAGACCTCGCCGAGAAGCTCCATCGGCGAGGTTAATTGGCGGGCGTAGTCCTGCAAGCGGGTCATGCCTGCGAGGTTAAGCCACCGTACACCCGCGCGAAAGCCCGCTCCGCCCCGCCTGTGGATAACTCGCCCCATGCGTCACACCTGGCGTCTCGCCGTCCATTCACCCTGTGGATAACCTGCGGTATTGTCGAATATGACAGCGAGTAAAGGAGCCCATATGACTGATCCCACGAAAATTATCCGCCCCAACCACCCCGGCCGTAAGTCCGTCCCGCGCCGAGCGCAGGAGCTGCCGCCGCTGCCGGTAACTAGGGCGCGCATCGGCAAGCAGCCGGCGACGGAGATTTTTCAGGACATGGGCGAAAACATGGTGAAGGACCTGCAGGAAATCCGGCGTGATTTGCACCGCCACCCGGAAATCGGGCTGCATCTGCCGCGCACCCAGCAAAAGGTTCTTGAAGCGCTCGAGGGACTGCCACTCGAGATCCATGTGGGGCAGGATCTTAGCTCCGTGGTGGCGGTGCTGCGCGGCGGCAAGCGCGGCGAGCGGCCGGTATCGGTGCTGCTACGCGCGGATATGGACGCGCTGGAGGTGCATGAGCAGACCGGCAGCCCCTTTGCGTCGATCAACGAATACATGCACGCCTGCGGCCATGACCTGCATACTGCGGGGCTGATTGGGGCTGCACGCATGCTGTGCGAGCACCGCGAGGAGCTGCATGGCGATGTCACCTTTATGTTCCAGCCCGGCGAGGAAGGCCCGGGCGGTGCGCAACCGATGATCGAGGAGGGTGTGCTCGATGCCGCTGGCCGACGCCCAATCGCCGCCTACGGCCTGCACGTCGGCCCGCAAGACCGAGGCACGTTCCACTATGTTCCAGGTCCGATGATGGCAAGCTCGTCCAACCTGACCATTACGGTGCTGGGCAAGGGCGGGCACGGGTCCCGCCCGCACGATGCCATTGACCCCGTCGCGGCGCTGGCGGAAATCCAGATGGCGCTGCAGACCGCGCTGACGCGCCGCTTCGACGCGCTGGAGCCCATCGTTATCACCGTGACTAACCTGTGGGCAGGCAATGGTGCGTATAACGCGATTCCAGATCGCGCGGCGCTGGGGGCGACGGTGCGCGTGCTTCGCGATGAAAAGATCGACGCCGTCCGCCAAATGATCACCGAGGTCTCCAGCTCGGTGGCCGCCTCGCACCGTTGCACCGCGCAGGTGGATTTCGAGGTGTTGTATCCCACGACGAAGACGAACCCGCGGGAGAATCAATTCGCCGCCACGCTGTGGGGACAGATGTTTGGCGCAGAAAACATGCAGCCCTTCGAAGCCCCGATGATGGCCTCCGAGGACTTCGGCTATGTTCTTTCCCAAGTGCCGGGCACGTTTATGTGGATGGGCACGGCCAACCCTTCTACGCCCGAAAACCAGCGCGAGTGGAACCACTCGCCGATGATGCGTTTTGATGACTCCGTGCTCGGTATGCAGGCGGCAGCGCTCGCCGCCGTGGCTTTCGAGCGACTGGCCACCGAAAACGAGCACCCTTCCGCGCAGACCAAGGCCATGCGCGAGGCCGCCGGCGTGCAGAAATAATGATGTGTGCGAGCGCCTGGGTGGTGGCAGGCACAAGCCAGTTGACGGCCCGAGGGCTGAGCAGCGTTCCTTTCGCCTGCCGACGTGAATACGCGCATTTCACATCGCGATTGCGGTGCTCGGAGGTTAATGCCGGCGGATAACGGCGGAGACCAGGCCGATGAGCGCGATGGCGCCGACAATGATGGAGGCCACCGGCCAGTATTGCGGGAAGTACTTGAGCGTATAGCCAAATACCTGACCGTCATCGAAGTGTCGTGCCAAGGCGAAAGGCATCCACCACAGCTTGCTTACTGCGAGCACCGCGCCCAATACACCGGCGATGACCCGCCCGCGCCCGCGTAGAAATAAACTGGCGGCCACGAGTACGATGCCGGCGATGGTGAGTGCGAAGAGCAGGGGAGTGTTCGTGCTCAGCGGCGAGCCGCGCAATAAGAATTCGTGGTCAATCTCGTGCTGCTCGATAAGGGTGTAGCCATCGAGGACAACTTCGCTGGGAAGACCCATTACTTCACCTCATCCTCTGGGGCGTAGCCATCGGACCATTCGCCGGTTTCGAAGTCATAATCGACGTTTTCGCCTTCTTCGTCCGTGCGCTGGTACCACTCTGTATAACGGTCCGCGGTGGAATCGAAGTCGTGGCCGGCCCCGCGGCCATCTTCGGCATGTTGGACGGAGAACTCGAATTCATCGCCATGCTCTGCGATGCCCCGCATGACCGCATTATCCATCGCCGAACGGGCATAGGTGCGGCGGATGAACATCGGATCAGAGCGCAAATCCTTGATGAACGCCACCATCATGGTCAGCAGCACGAGGCAGAAGGGCAGGGCGGCCAGAATGGTGAGGTTTTGCAAGCCGGTGAGCACGTCCTCGCCGCCGGTTAGCAGCATGACGATGGCGATGCCCATCATGCACAGGCCCCAAAAGATGACGATGAGCTTATTCGGGGTTGGGTCGCCCTTGGAGGACATGGTGCCCATGACCACGGAGGCAGAGTCAGCCGAGGTGACAAAGAAGACCGCGAGGATGACCAAAAGGATAAACGGGGTGATGGTGCCAAGGGGAAGATCCTGGAACATCGAAAAGAGCACCTGTTCATTGGAGGATTCCCCGTCGAAGCCCTCTACGCTGTCTTGGTTGAAGGAAATGGCGGTGCCACCAAAGATGGTAAAGGCCAACGCCAAAATGGCGGTGGGGGCGAAGATAGTCACGGCAGCGAATTCGCGAATGGTGCGGCCGCGGGAGATGCGCGCGACGAACATGCCCACAAACGGCGTCCATGCAATCCACCAGGCCCAGTAGAACGCCGTCCAGTAGGACTGGAATTCAATGGTTTCATCGCCCCAGGACAGTCCCTTGGCCATCATGGGCAGGAATTGATCGATATAGGTTACGATGCCCGAAGGGATGAGGTTCAGCAGCAATAGGGTGGGTCCGACCAAGAATACGAAGGCAATAAGCCCCAAGGTCAAGGTGATATTGAAATTGGACAGGTAGCGCACGCCGCGCGCGACGCCAGAGACCGCGGAGATGATAAACGCGCAGCCTAAAACGGCGATGACGATGATGAGCGCGGAATTGGTCATGGGGCCTGCGCCGCGAATGATGCTGACGCCTTGGCCGATTTGAATAGCAGAAAGCCCCAGGGTAGCGGCGGTGCCGAAGAGGGTGGCGATAAGCGCCATGACATCGATAAGCTTGCCTAGCGGTCCGTCCGTGGCACGGGAGCCGAAGAGCGGCTGGAAGATGGAAGAAATGAGGGGAACGCGCCCGCGCCGGTAGGAGGAATAGGCAATGGCCGCGCCGACTAAGGCGTAGGCCGCCCATGGGGAAATGCCCCAGTGGAAGTGCGACTGGGCCATTGCCTGGTGCAGTGCCTCGACGGAGCTGCCATTATCCACGGTGTGCGGGGGAGGGCTGAGGTAGTGCGACAGCGGCTCGGAGGGCCCGTAGAAGAAGATGCCGACGCCGATGCCGGCGCCAAACATCATCGCTACCCAGCTGAAGTAGCTGAATTCGGGCGTTTCCGTATCCGTGCCGAGCTTAATGCGGCCGAGGCGGGAGAACCCGATATAGACCATGGTCACGGTGGCCAGCAGCATCGTGATGTTCAGCAGCCATCCGGTATTGGTGATGGCCCAGTTAAAGGCGGTGGAGGAGGCGGCGGCCAGGTTATCGGGCATGGTAATGCCCCAAATGATGAAGGCCACGATGAGGACAGCGGCGATGGAAAATAACGATTTATCCAGTCCGAAGCGATTGCGTTGGTCCTCAACGCTGATGCCGGGTACCAACCCCGGGTGCATACTGTGCGGGTAGAGCCCGACGGCGCTGCCCTTATCGTGTGGTTCGAGAGAGCGCTTATAGGCGCGGGAGGAAGAAGTCACGGTGTCCTTAGCTCGGCGAGGGGTAGTGGTCTCAATTGTTCAGCACCGCGACGTAATTCACAAGCTAGCGCTGTTGGGCATGCGCGGCGTGAATCTGCTTGACGATGCCATCTAGTTCCTCCCTGCTCGCCATCCTGAACGGGTGCGTGGAGCAATAGTCGAGCAAGAAATAGCCCGCGTGCTGGATAGCGATGTGCCGCTGCCACAATTCGCGGGCGGTGGCGGGGCTATCGGCGGCGAGGGATTGCATGGCGCGGCGCTCGGATAGCAGCTCGTATTGCAGATCGCGGCGGCTGGCAAGGACCTCTTCGGGAGTATTGATAAACAGCAGCCCGAGCAGGGTGGACATGGATTCCATGGCGCGGGTTTGCAGGCGGTGCTGGTTGCGGATGGGCGCGGAGCGCTGCCAGAACCACAGCACGATGGTGGCCACGATGATGGAGATGAGGACCTCGCTGATGCGCGCCTGGATGGTGGGCCAGAGGGGGCGCTGCGCGGAATTGCCCATCAGCAGCGCGAGCGGGGTGGAGAAGATGACGCAGATGGCATAGTTCTTGGCCACGAAAATCTCCGCGCAGAATTGGCAGGCGGCGAGGGCTAGCAGCAGGCTCCACCCGGACACGCCGAAGTAGTGGAAGATAGAAAACAGCACGACGCCGACGATGGAGCCGAGCATGCGGTGGATGCCGCGGACGGTACCGGCGACGTGGTCCGGTCCCCACTGCAACATGAGGAAGGCGGAGACCACGCCCCAGTCCGGGCGGTCAAAACCTAAAGACAGGCTGACTACCGTGGTAATGGCGGCGGAGACCACGATCTTTTGCGTGGTCACCATGGCATGCGAGTCCCGCACCGCGGCGCGGTAGATGCGGTAGCGGCCGGTGGGGCGGGTGTGCGGGATGGCGGTGCGGTGCGGATCCACATCGGTGGCGTGATCAGTGAGCAGGTCCGAAGAGGATCCCAGATCCAGCGCGCGGTTATGCGCGACGATGCGCCCTTGGGCCTGCAAGGTGCGATCCACTAAGCCTGCGGCGGCGGTATTGATGATGCGGCCGCCGCGGATGATGCCGGAATCGGCAAGCGCTTGCCAGGCCGTCGACAACGCCGTTTGGGCCTGGTGGTGGCGGGCGAGGGAATCATCCTCGCCGGAGACAAACGCGGCGGTGGCCTTTTCCAAAGCGGCGACGGCGCGGCGTTCGGGGCCGTGCACATCAATGAGCGCGGGCGACATGCCCAAAAGCAGGCTGGCCAGCACACCGGTCAGGGACCACAGGAACAGTTGGCTAACGCTCGTATCCGTCCGCGCCAACATCACCGAACCGCCGCCGACCAAGACGAGGAAGAAGGCGCCCGGCGGCGGCAGGCGCAGCGCGTTTTGGGTAAAGCCGCAGAGCGCGGCGAGCAGGAGGGAATAAAGACCGGCGAGCAACAGCCACCAGTGCCCGTGCCCGGGGACGAAAATGAGGTGGCCGACCAGCACACCCACGGTCGCCACGGTGGTCAGGGCTAAGCCAGCGGTGAGGATGACGCGGGGCCGGGTGCGAAAGGGGTGGCCTTCGCCGAAAATCACGGCGAAGGCACCGGTGGCCAGCAGCAGGATGGCGTAGTCGTGGCCGGTGAGCATGGCGAACGCGCCGGGAATCAGCAGCGCCAAGGCCGTGCGCAGGGCACCGGGCCAGCGCACGGAGGCGGTATTAAAGGCGGTCAGCAGTTGGGTGGTGCTGGGGCGTTGCGGGATAGGGTGGTCGGTGCTCACGAGCCTGCGGGACTCCTTTCGCTAGAAATGTTTACCGCAACCACCCTACGCCGCGGGATTTTATTGCCCAGCGGCGGCGATGAGCCGACGGGTGTAGTCGCTCTTGGGCTTCGACCACACGCGCTCGGTGGGGCCGTGCTCGACCAGCTCGCCGCGGTTCAGCACGGCGACCCTATCGCAGAGCCCGCGCACCACGGAGAGATCGTGGGTGACAAATAACAGGGTTAGCCCACGGTCCTCGATGAGGCGGGCGAGCAGTTCCAGCACCTGGGCTTGCACGGACATGTCGAGGGCGGAGACGGCTTCATCGGCAAGCAGGATATCCGGTTCGCCGCACAAGGCGCGGGCAATGGAGATGCGTTGGCGTTGCCCGCCGGAAAACTCGTGGGGATAGCGGTCGAGCGCCTTGCCGGAAATGCCCACTTCTTCCAGTGCTGCGGCGGCGCGCTCGCGCTGCTCGGCCTTGGACAGGCGCCCGGGAATGGCTTCGGCGATGGATTTCCAGATCTTCAGCCGCGGGTTCAGAGAACCTTGCGGGTCTTGGAAGACCATCTGCACGCGCCCATCCACGGTGCTGGTTCCAGAGGTCGGGGCATCCAGCTCCGCCACAATCTTCAGCAGGCTGGTCTTGCCGGAACCGGAGCCGCCGACGATACCGAGCCGCTCGCCGCGGCGCACGCGGAGATCGATCCCCGCCAGTGCGGCTTGGGAGCCATGCTGCTTGCTGATGCCCTCTAGCACCACCACATCCTTCCCCTCACCCGCCGGGGTGAGGGCGAAGTCCGTCGGCTGCGAGGCCGAGACCAGCTCTTGGGTATAGGCGTGGCGCGGCTGAGTGAGCACCCGCTCGGTGCGGCCTTCTTCCACGATTTCGCCATCGCGCATGACCAGCACCCGCGGGCACATGCGCTGGATGACGTTGAGGTCGTGGGTGATAAAAAGCAGGGCGGTGCCGCGTTGCTCGGTCACGCGCTCGATGACGCGGAGGACCCCGTCCTGCGTGGTGGCATCGAGGGCGGTGGTGGGCTCGTCGCAGATGAGCAAGTCGGGGCTTCCCGCCATGGCCATGGCGAGGAGCACGCGCTGGCGCTGCCCGCCGGATAGCTGGTGGGGAAAGCGGGAGGCGAGAGCGGCGTCGAGGTCGACCTCTTCTAGGGCCGCGGCGATATCGCGCGCACCGGCATGGGTGAGCTGGGCGCTAATGCGCATTAGGGGATCCAGCGCGCTCATGGGTTCTTGGAAGACCATGGCCATGGTCTTGCCGCGCAGCGGGCGGATGGCGGAATCCCGCGCGCCGATGATCTGATGATCGGCCACGGTGACCTCGCCGGTAGCGGAAATCCCCGTGGGCAGCAGGCCCATGATGGACAGCGCGGTCAGTGATTTACCGGAGCCGGATTCGCCTATGATGCCGAGCTTTTCGCCCGCCTCGAGCTCGAAGCTAATAGGGCCGACGAGGGAGGATTCGGAGGCGCTGAGGCTGAGATCGCGCACGCTTAAAAGGCTCATCGCGTGGCTCCTTTCATGCGGGGGTCGAGGGCGTCACGGAGGGCATCGCCAAGCAGGTTAAAGCCCAAGACCGTGGCGGCGATGGCAAGGCCTGGCCAGAGGGCCTGGAGGGGATCTGTGCTCAGCAGCGATTGGGAATCCTGCAGCATGCGGCCCCACGAGGCGGCCGGGGGAGGGGTGCCCAAACCGAGGTAGGACAGGCCCGCCTCCGCGAGGATGGCGAGGGCAAAATACACCGACGCCTGGACGATGATAAGGCCCGCGATATTCGGGAGGACATGGCGCACCGCCACCTTCCATCCCGGCACGGCGGAGATGCGGGCGGAGGCGATATAGTCCTGCGTGACCACCTGCAGCGTGCCTGAACGCGCCACGCGGGCAAAGGACGGGATGCCGGAAATACCGATGGCGATCATGGCCGTGAGCGTAGATGGGCCCCAGACCGCGCCGGCGATAATGGCGAGCAAGAGCGCGGGGAAGGCGATGACGACGTCGGCGCCGCGCATGACCACCGCTTCTACCCAGGTGCCGCGGCGCATGCCCGCGAGAATCCCCAGCGGGATGCCGATAAGCCCTGCGATGCCGACGGCGATAAGGCCCACGAAGACCGTGATTTTCGCGCCCGTCATGATGCGCGAGGCGGTATCGCGCCCGAAGCGATCCGTGCCCAGGATGTGATCCGCGGTGGGGCCAGACAGCCGGCTACCCGGTTGCGCGAGGGTGGGATCGTACGGCGTCCACACCAGCGATACGAGGGCGATTACGACGACCGTGCCGACGAGCACGGCGCCTAGCCAACCAGAAAAACGCATTTTCATCGCGCGTCACCTGCCTTGATTCGGGGGTCGATGAGGCGGTAGGCGACATCGGTAAGCATGTTTACTGCCAGCGCGAAGGTGACCAGCAGCATGACGAGGGTCTGCACCGTGGTCAGATCGCGCACGGAGACCGCATCAAGCAGCATGGAACCCACGCCGGGAATGACGAAGACGGATTCAATGACCACGGCGCCTACCACCATCGAGGTCAATTGCAGGCCAGACACCGTCAGCACCGGCAGCGCGGCATTGCGCAGCCCGTGGCGGTGCAGGGCCTCCCGCGGGGAATCGCCCAGGGCGCGCGCGGTACGGATATAGTCCTGGTCCATAACGTCGAGCACCGAGGAGCGCATATAGCGCGTGAGCATTGCACCCTGGACCAGGGCCAAGGCGATGACCGGCAGGATGAGGTGGCGCAGGAAATCGCCCACGCCGCGATTCGGCGGAACCCAACCATTGGCCGGCAGCCAGCCCAGGTGGACTGCAAAGATGGCCACCAAGATGATGCCGACCAAGAAGCTTGGCACGGCGATGCCCAACTGCGTTCCCGCGGAAACCAGGCCGGCAACCCGCGAATTGCGGTTATGCGCCAGCCACATGCCGATGGGAATCGCGCAGGCCAGCGCCAAGGCCATGGCCAGGACGATGAGGATGAGCGTGACCTGCAGGCGGTCCACAACCAGCGGGGTGATGTCCTGTTGCGAGGACAGTGACTTGCCAAAATCGCCGGTGGCAAGGCCCTTCATCCACTCGCCGTATTGCGCGATGAGCGGCCGGTCGAGGCCAAGATCTGCGCTGAGCTCGGCGATGGCGTCCTCAGTGGCATTAACCCCCAACGCGACGCGCGCCGGGTTGCCGGGCACGGCGCGCATGATCGCGAAGATGATGAGGGAGGCGATAAAAAGCGTGAGAACGAAGCGTAGCAGCGGCCGGATTATGGCCTGTGCCCGAGAACTACTCATTGGTCCTCCTTGTCGTCGGTGAGATCGCGCAACACGATCGCGTCGGTGACCTGATCGGTGTGCAAGCCGCTGATGCCGTGGCGCGTTAGAACGACATTCGGCATATTCATTACGGTCAGCGCGCCGGCATCGGCCATGATCTGGTCCACGACCTGCGTCATGCGGTGGGGATAGTCTTCAGGTGCTGCGGTATCGGCCTTATCGAGCAGCTCGCGCGTGCGGGCGGAATCGTAATTCAGGTAGTAATCCGGGTTGCCAAAAAGCGCCGGGATATCGCGGGCCTCCACGTGGGAGATAATCGACATTTGGTAGTCCTTGGCACCGTGAACCTGGGCCAGCCACACGGCGGGGAACTCGGCGCTTTCGAGGGTGACGTCGAAGCCGACATCGGAAAGCTGCGAGTACAGCAACTCAGAGATGGCCTGCGCGTAATAAAGCGTGGGCACGGTGATGGTGAGTGGGGTACCCTCAGCGCCGGCATCGGCAAGCAGCGAGCGGGCCTTATCCGGGTTGAAGTCGTAATAGTTCTTGCCCTCGAACCAAGGATCGGTGGGCGCCATGGGCGCGCCGCCGGTATCGGTGGCCATGCCGGACCACACGATGTCATTGGCCGCTTGACGGTCGACGGCGTAAGAAACGGCCTGGCGCACCCGCGGATCGTCGAAGGGGGCGCGGTCATTATTCATCGATAGCAAGACCTCACCATTGGTGGTGCCAACGTTGGTGTCGATGGAATCATCTAGGGAATCGAGGATTTCGGGGTTGCCCACGCCCCAGACGACGTCCACGCCGCCAGAACGCAGCGCGGTGACCGAGGAAATGGCATCGGGGAAGTAGCGCACCGTGACATCGTGCGCAGAGGGCGTGCCCCAATAATCCTCGCGCTTGTGCAAGGAGACGAATTCCGAGGGGGAAAATCCCGCCACCTCATAGGGGCCGGTGCCGATAGGTTGGGCTGCGAGGTCGTCCATACCCTTAGGTGACATCATCGCACCGATGGTGGTGCCCATGGACCACAGCCAGCGGTTCGATGGCTTGTCCAGCCGCACCTTGAGGGTGTGGTCATCTACCGCGGTGGCGCTTTCGACTGGGTCCATGGCGGAGGAAATGCCGTTGGCCCAGTCATTTTTGACGTAATTAATGGAAAAGGCGGCGGTCTGCGCGGTAAAGGCATCGCCATTGGAAAAAGTCACGTCATCGCGCAGGTGGAAAGTATAGGTCTTCGAATCTTCACTGATGTCCCAGTCCTTGGCTAAGCCCGGGGTGATGGAGCCGTCTTCATCTATGCGCACCAGGGTCTCATAGATGTTATCCATCAGCACCGAGGGCGCGGCGGCCCCACTCGTGGTGGTGAAGTCGAGCGAGGTGGCCCCCGAACTAGATGCCACCGTTAGGGCGGCGTTATCGCCGGAGGTATCGACCACCGCCGTATGGCCCGCTGAACAAGCTGTTATCGTGCCCAGCGCTGTCACCATCGCGAGACAGCCCAGCGCTGAGCGCGCACGCAAAATTTTCATAGATGAAGAATAACTTGTGTGTTACTCAACACATAAACGCCCTAAAACCATTCGGGGGGAGGCATATAGTGCCATTAATTAGGGCAATTTCAGCGGGTTGTTTTGCGGCGGATTCGGTGGCGCTGCGCGGCCAGCGTTGAGGCCGAGGGCGACCCAACGCGGCGCTGTGTAGCTCAGCGAGGCGGGGTTTAGCGCGGGGTGCCCGCCACGTTGGCTGGATCGAGCTGCCAGCCCTCAGCAAGCACGTGCATGTTCTTGATGACGTTTTCGTGCGAGCTGGACTGCAGGGAAATCATCAGCTCATCGGCCTTGGCGTGCTCTTGGAACTTCTCCAAGTATTCGGTGACTTCCTTGGTGGTACCGACCGCGGAGTAGCGCAGCATGTCCAGGATTTGCTGGCCTTGGTAGGACTCGATGATCTGCTCTACCTGCTGGTCGGTCAAGTACTTGCCGCGGCCGGCGAAAGACTTCACGCGGTTGAAGCACACGCGCTCGTACTCGGCTTCTGCCTCTTGCATAGTATCGGCGGCGGTGACGTTTACTCCGGCGATGACGTAGGGCTCGCTAAACCGCTCGGAAGGCTGGAAGTTTTCCCGGTAGTAGGTGGTTGCTTCCTCGAGGTGCTGCGGGGCGAAGTGGGAGGCAAAGGCATAGGGGAGGCCGAGTTTTGCCGCGAGCGAAGCGCCGAACATGGACGAACCTAGAATATAGATAGGAACGTTCGTATTAGCGCCGGGAATCGCGCTGACCCCGGGGATATAGGCCTTGCCCTCGAGGTACGCATTGAGCTCTTTGACGTCTTCTGGGAAGCGCTCGGCGGACTGCCCATCGCGGCGCAGCGCACGGCCCAAGGTATTCAAGTCCGTGCCGGGGGCACGGCCGACGCCTAGGTCAATGCGGTCCGGGTACATCTCCTCCAAGGTGCCGAACTGTTCGGCGATGACGTACGGCGAGTGGTTGGGCAGCATCACGCCGCCAGAGCCCAACCGGATGCGTTCCGTCTTAGCGCCGATGTGTGCGATGAGGACGGCGGGCGCGGAGGACATAATGGACTTCATATTGTGGTGCTCGGTGTACCACATGCGGGAATACCCCAGTTTTTCGGCTTCTTGGGCTAATTCCACCGACCGGTTAATGGATTGGGCAGGGGTTTCACCGTCATAGATGGTGCAAAAGTCCAATACGGAAAGTGGCGCGTGATCAGTCATGGGAAAATAATCCTTTTTCTCGCGGGGATAGTACCTATAGTGCAACGGTACGCGGGGCGGGGCTATTCCGTCCTTTTTCACGCGACCATGCGCATCCCGGCGACCCAAGCTGAGTTGAACCGCAGACAGAAACCCGCCGCGGAACCCGAGGAATGCGGGCCCGCGGCGGGGAGTGGAAGGAGAGAGCTTAGCTCTTTGGCGATGCCGCTGCATCGAGCGGCGAGTCAACGACGGCATCGCCGTCAGCATCGGCCGCCGCGGTCACGGAGTTGGAGTGCTTCTCGCCAGCCTTGGTGGAGATATCCACAATCAGGCCAATGATTGCCGCGATGACGGTAGGTGCAATCCAGCCGAGATCCACCGCTTGGCCCGGCGCCAGCGACAAGATGGGAGCCAGGGCGGCGGTGCCCCAACCCTGCGCGGAATTGACGGTCAGGGCGGACCAGATGACCGATACCCACAGGGCAAGGCGGTAGGTCCAGTAGAACACGACGGACCTCTTTACCGCCGGCTGGATAAGCGTGAGCAGGATAAGGGAGATAGCCGGTGGGTACAGGAAGGTGATAAACGGCACCGCGATGGACAGCACAGTGTCGAGGCCTTGGAAGGCGAAGAGGATGGACATCGCGGTAAAGATGCAGGCCCACAAGTGGTAATTCGTCTTCGGCACCAGCATCTCGAAGAACGCGGAGGTGGCGGTGATAAGGCCCACCGCGGTGGTCAGGCAGGCGAGGACGACGATGGCGGAGAAGAGGGCCTGGCCGAAGGTGCCCATGGTGAGATTGGCGGCCTCGGCAAGCAGCGGCGCACCGGATTCATAAGACTGGCCATCGGGCAAGGTCTGGCCCACCCAGGCAAGGCCCAGGTAGATGGCGGCAAGCAGGATACCGGCGACCAGCGCTGCGGTAATGGTGCCCTTCACCAGGGATTTTTGGGTTTTAAAGCCCTTAGAGCGCAGGGAACCCACGATGACGATGGAAAAGGCCAAGCCAGCGATGGCGTCCATGGTGTTATAGCCCTCGAAAAGGCCGGTGACCATGGGGGAAGAGACGTAATCTTCGGTGGGCATCTGGGGATCGCGCGGGTGATTCAGCGCCGCCAAAGTAATGAGGACGACCAGCAGCGCAACCAGGGCCGGGGTGAGGAATTTGCCCAGGGTATCGATGATGGAATTGGGTTTCCACGCCAGGCCCAGCGCGATAAGGAAGAAGACGGTATTGAATGCACCGCTGGCCATGGTGCCTTCCCAGCCCAACAGGGGAGTAATCGCCGTTTCCATGGATACCGCGCCGGTACGCGGGAGCGCGTAGAAAGCACCGATAGAAAGATAGGACAGGGCGGAAAAGACGACGCCGAAGATCGCGCCGCCATTTGCGCCTAAGTCACGGACGGAACGGCCGGAAATCGCGACCGCGATAATGGCCAGGACGGGCAAGAGCACGCCGGCGGCGAGGAAGCCCAGCACGGCGGGCCAGAAGTTGGTGCCGGCGGAAACGCCCACCATCGGTGGGAAAATGAGGTTGCCGGCGCCGAAGAACATCGAAAAGAGCATGAGCGAGGCAATGACAACGGTGGCCTTGCTCTTGGGGGTGCCTGAGGCAGTGGTGGTAGCCATCCTGGCTCCTTAACATTGCGTACTAAAACCATCAGCCGCGCCGAGAGCCGAGGTGGCGAGGGCGCGACCAGGAATGTGAATTCTGTAGCCCTATAGGGGCTATTCATGTAATGAGATATTACTGCCCACCTGTTGAGAAATCAAAGCATGGTGAAAATACAATAAATGCCCCATCGCGTGTGCGATGGGGCGAGGAGAAAGGGTGGCTGGGAACTAGTCGAGCTCGGCGAAGGCCTTTTCCATGCGGTCGAGTGCCTCGCTCAAGATTTCGCGGGAAGTGGCGAAGTTCAACCGGGCATGGCCTGGGCCGCCGGTACCAAAGGTATCGCCCTCGTTGAGGGCCACGCGGGCGTTTTCGCGCAGCCACTTGGCAGGCTGGGGATTGCCGGCGATGGCGGTATCGGAAAAGTCCAGCCACAACAGGTAGGTGGCTTGGGGCTGCGTAGTCTTCAGTCCAGGGATGCGCTGTGGCAATTCTTCTACCAGCCAGTCGCGGGTCTCGCGCAGGTACTCGATTTCCTCGTCCAAGAAGCCCCCGCCGTGGCGGTAGGCGGCCTCGGCGGCAAGCACGCCCAAGGTGCCGGTGCCGTCTTTGGCCACGCCGGTAAGCCCGTTCCACTTCTGGGCATCGGCGGCATTGGAAAAGATAATCTGCGCGCACTTGAGGCCCGCGGTATTAAAGGCCTTGGAGGTGGCGGTGACCGTAATGGTGCGCTGCGCTGCTTCCTCGCTTAGCGATGCCACCGGAATATGCTTTCCTTCATAAACCAGCGGGGCATGGATCTCATCGGCCAAGATGCGGGCATCGTATTTCTCCGCCAACTCCACCAACCCGCGGAGGTAGTCTTCCGACAAGACGTGGCCGTGCGGATTATAGGGGTTGGCCAAGAGAATCGAACCGGCGCCGTCTTTGAAGGCTTGCTCGATTTCATCTAGCTCGAGGCTGGTTTCGATCTTCTCGCGCCCCGCCGTGCGGGGGAGTTCGAGCAGCGGTGGGTAGGAAGGTACGGGCACGATGACGGGGGAATCATCGCGGGTAAAGTACTGCACGCCGAGCAAGAGGCCGCGGACGACATCGCCTATCCAGAAGATGTGATCGGCATTGGGGCGCCAGTCGTAGCGCTCCGCATAGAAATCGGCGACTGCCTCGCGCAGCCCCGAGGCCTTGGGGGAGGGGGTATAGCCGAAGGTTTCATTATCCACCATCACCTGCAGCGCCTTTTTGACGGCGGGGGCGGTGGGGAAATCGGACTCCGCGATCCACAGCGGGAGGATGTCCTCATCAAAGACTGTCCACTTGCGGGTACCGCGGGCTTGCAACTCTTCTAGGCTAGGAAACTGCATGCACACAAGCTTAACGCTTTAAGCGCAGCAGTCCCAGTGGATTTATTCACTTTCTTCGCCGTGCTGGCTGTGGGAGTTGGTGCCGGTGACAAAGCCGTACTTTTTCAGCCGGCGGCGGTCCGCGGCGGAGCTGGATTGGGTGAGTTTGAGCAGCTCGGCATAAATGCCGCCGGATTGCGCGAGTTCGGCGGGCGAGCCCATTTCATCGATCCGCCCTGCCTCGAGGGTGATGATGGTATCGACATCCGCGATGGTGGATAGGCGGTGCGCGATAATCAGCGTGGTCCGGTCCTTCATCAGCTCATCCAGGCCTGCTTGGACGGCGCGTTCGGCCTTGGTATCAAGCGCGGAGGTGGCCTCATCGAGCACTAAGATAGGGGCATCTTTCAGCATGGCGCGCGCAACGGAAACGCGTTGTTTCTGCCCGCCGGAAAGTTTTAGCCCGCGCTCACCGATTACCGTGTCATAACCATCCGGGAAGGCCTCAATGAAGTCATGGGCATTGGCGCGCTTGGCGACGCCTATGATTTCTTCCTCCGTGGCCCCAGGCTTGCCATAGGCAATATTGTCGCGGATGGTGCCCGAAAAGAGGTAAGACTCTTGGAAAACCACGCCAACAGAGGCGCGCAAGCGAGACGCAGTGAGGTCATCGACGCGGTGGCCCAGCACATCGAGGTGGCCGGCCGAGGGGTGATACAGGCCCAGCAGCAGGTTGACCAGGGTGGATTTACCGCCGCCCGATTCACCCACGAGTGCGACCTTCTGGCCCTCGTGTGCGCTAAAGGAGATGTTTGTAACGACGGGCTTTCCTTCTTCATAGGCAAAGGAGACATCATCAAAGGCGAAGACCGGCGCGCCGGGCGTGGGCTCCAATGGGGTAATAGGGGTGAGGTTCAGATCGGGGGTGCCGGAATCCGTGATGGCGGCGACCAGCTCGCGTGAGGCGGTGGGCTCTAGGTCTTCTTCCATGACCTTGAAGTAGTCGCGTGAGCCGGCGATAGCGCGCTGGGCCGTATCGATCATCCAGCTCATCATGAATACGGGCTGCTTTGCCATGGTGACCATCTGCAAGAGCATGACCATATCGCCGATGGAGAAGTGGCCTTCAAGGGTGCGCCAAAAGATGACCGCATAGATGCCTAAAAAGATTACTGCCATGGCGATGCCACGGAAGGTATCCATCATGTGCCACCAGCGCGACTGCGGCCGCGTGGTATCGACCACGGTGTCATAGCGCTGGGCAAAATGGTTCAGCTCGCGGGATTCTGCGACGAAGGATTTGGTGACCTTGACCTGGCCTATGACCTCAGCAAAGCGACCATTGGCTTGGTCGATGTTTTCGTTTTTAATGGCCTCAAATTTTTGCCAGCGCTTCGAAGTCAGCGCGGTTAGCCACATATAAATGGGGAAAAGCAGCGCCAATAAAATGGTCAGCGGCCAGTAATACCAAGCGGTAATGGCTAATACCGCGATGGTCTGGATGATCATCGTGAAAAAGTTATTGGCAAAGGACTGGATAAACTGCGTGATATTCGCGATGGAGCGATCCAGCCGGGCAATGATCGTGCCGGTGACCTGATTATCGTAATAACCCTGCGGCAGCGCCAAGAGCTTGGCAAAGTAGCGATTGGATAAAATTTGTCGCAAGCGCGAGACCATGACATCGCCGATATAGCTGCCGACATTCCGGAATAAAGCATTGGCGGCATCGGCCAGGAAAAGGGCGAGGGCTAGGAAAAGGACGGCACGGAGGGCATCGCCAAGCGGCTCATTTGTTTGTAGCGCCTCAACGATAATGTCGGTGGCTTCCCTGGTAAGGAAGGGTGAAATCAACGCAAGGACGGCAGTGACCGTCGCTGCGAGCAAGACGCCGAGATAATAAGGCCACAGGGCAGAAGCGCTGCGGGTAATGCGTACGAGAGATTTCATGGGGGATGCTCAATTCAAAGACGCGTGGAGGGAGAGTACCTTAAAGAGACAGTTCAGTATGCCACAAGCCACGGCGCGCAGCCCAGATGCATACCTTGGGCGGGCTTTCGGCTAAAGTATCTGTGCAGAAATAAAGTTATCTTCGCGTGCAAAGGATCCATCCACGGTGAAAATTTCTCACACTTTAGGCGCAGGCGTGGTCAGCCTTCTCGCCGTGACCCTGGCCGGATGCAGCATTCTCCAGCCGGAAGAGACCGGGTTGGGGGACAATATCACCGTCTCCAGCTCGGAAGAAGCGCCTTATCAAGCGGAAGACACCGACGATAAGGAAGTTACTTCCAACCTGGCGAGCCCGGTGAAAGATGTCGGCCTCGGCGTCAGCTGGGAGCTGCAGGGGGTTTATACGGATAGTAATTCCGGCGGTTCCGTGGTGACCATTTTGCTCAAGAACGAAAACGAAATGGCCCTGCCCACCGATGCTTTCGACGACCCCGTCCTCGAGCGCGCCGACGGAAATGGCGGTTGGTCTAAGGTAAAAGCTCTGCCGTTTGACGAGAACTCCGCGCCTGGCGTGGAACCCCCGGGCCTCGATCACCCGCTGGGCGCGGGTGCCGCGGTTAACCTGCAATATCGTTACGATGTCGCACCGGGCAACCTCTGGAATGCCCGCCTACACATTGGAAACGTCACGTGGGTGGGGGATCTGAACCTATGACGGAACGGGTAGTCCTGGCGGGTGCTGATGGAAAAGCCATTGGTACTGCCCTCAAATCCGAGGTGCATACCACCGACACTGCCTTGCACTTTGCCTTTTCCGCGTGGGTTACCTGCCAAGGAAAAGTACTCATCACCCGTCGGGCGCTGAGCAAACAAACCTGGCCCGGCGTGTGGACCAATTCCTTCTGCGGGCATCCTGGCCCGGGGGAGCCGACTGCCGATGCCGTCATTCGCCGCGCCGAATTCGAGTTAGGGATTCCGGCAGACGCGCTGTCCAACCTGCGCGAGGTGCTGCCCACCTTTTCCTACCGCGCGGTAGACTCCTCCGGCCTGGTGGAAAATGAAATCTGCCCCGTCTACTGCATAGAGCTCGATTCCCAGGCGCAGTGGCAGCCGAACCCGGACGAGGTCGACTCCTGGGAATGGGTCGAGCCAACCCGCCTCATCGCCGCAGCCGATGCCGTGCCGGCGGTATTTAGCCCGTGGATGTGCGAGGAACTGGCGGAAGCTGACTTGCGCACGGCGCTTCAGGCGTAGGCACAGCAGCAGTTAGTCTTCCTCATAAAACGCCGCGGCCACGTAATCCAGGGTGGCATAGGCAATGCGCCGGTCCCCGGTATCCAAATCAAATTCGAGCACGCGGTGGTCGCTGCCATAGCGGGGGAAACCCGCCTCCCCTGTGGTGGCGAAGTGGCAGAGCCACTCATTTAGCTCGCAGTCGGTGCCGAAGAGCGGGTAGAGCTCATCGCAGTGCAGCGCCGGCTTAAGCTTCCTCGTAAACTCCATCATCCAGGTAGGCCCCGGAGCGCCGGAGGCTACCTGCGCCGTCCAGCGGCGAACGAGGGAATCGCCTATCATCCGGCCCATGAGGCGGTCCGGGTCCACGTACTGCGCGAGCTGGCGCCATTGCGTGTAGCGCCCGTGTGGGAAGCCGAAGCGCTGGGAAAGGTAGTTACAAATAAACTTGCCCAGGGCCATATTATCGATGCGCTTGCCGGCTGGAAGATCGTAAAACTCATCCCGGGTGGAGCTCACCACGATGGGGATATCCGCCAATTCAGATGCCTGCATTGGTGCCGGGCCGAGGGCCAAGTCATAGCGGTGCTTCTTGCGAAACTTTTTATAGCCCTTTTCTAGTGCCTCGGGCGACAGCGATTCCAGGGCATTGGGCTCGATGGGTACCGACAGGCACCTGTGCAATCCCGCCACGCGGTGCTCAAAGGTATCGCGGGGGTAGGCAGGCGATAGGGCGAGGACGCGCCGAAAAGCACCGCGGTAGTGATCGCGCCGGGCAAGCCACAGGCTAATCGCCGCACCGGCGGATTGGCCTACCAGGGTGATATTCGTTTTATCCCCGCCAAAGGATTCGATATTGTCCTGTAACCACTCCAAAGCCAGCACGCAGTCATCGATGCCGCGGTAGCGGTCCGCTTCATCGTCAGCAAAGCGAGCAAAACCGGCCAGGCCCACGCGGTAGCCCACCCGGACTTGGATGATGCCCTTGCGGGCCGTCACCGTGCCTGGCACCCGCTCGTCCTCATGCGAGCCGCCTTCAAAGCTTCCCCCGTGGATATAGACCACCACGGGGCAATCCGCAGCGTTGTCGGGGGCGGTGATGCTGAGTGCTACCTCATCCGGTTGCGGTGTGCGTGCATCCTGGTCGAGGGGTTTTTCCAGCGGCCGCGCTGGGGCGAAGCGGCCAGGAATCTCGCAAAAGCGCAGCGAATGAAAGTAGGAGAGGCCATCGCGGCTAAAGCCGGTGATACGTCCAGATGGGGTGGCATTGGTGACGGGTATCTGTGCGCTCGACATACCTGCCAGATTACCGTGGGGCAGTACTATAAGAACTCATGGAGTGGTTGACTGACGTGAGCAGCGCATTTTCGCAGTTCTTGGTGCAGGCGCCCGTGTGGGTACAGATGATCATCGTGGTAATCATCGCGGTTCCCATCATGATTGGGCTGGCCTGGTGCCTGATGTGGGCCGTAGACCGCAGCGCCGGCCTAATTTCCCAGTTTCGCAATCGCGGCACTACAGTAAAAGACCATGGCTGATCAACATTCGGAGGGCACGGGCGATAACGCAGCGAGCGGCGACGTACCCGGCGCCAGCTCGGATAGGATCCAGCCGGTAGATCCCTGCGAAGGCCTGTGGGATCCAGAGCGCAAAAAAGATGAGCGCGCCGCAACTACGCCGGTTGTCGGCACCTCCCAGCCCGTTCGCCGCAAACGCTCTCTGCCTAAATCCCGGGTCTCGCTCACGCTGTGGTCCATGATTGCGTTGGTTCTCATCGTTGCGCTAATCGGTAGCCTGTGGCCCTAGGGCAAATTGGTGGATTACTCCAATAAATGGACCGCTCTGATGCTATAAGCCCTGAATAATTACCACTTCGATCGTGGGTGAAACGCGTTGATTCGCCATCCGGTTGGTACAGTAGGCACAGATTATTATTAGCTGTGCGAAAGGACATCGCGTGACCCTGCAACAAGTGCACACTCCGGCGGAATTTACCATTGAGCCGGGGGAAACCTGCCTCACCGCCCTGATGGATACCGCGAAGAAGCGCCCGCACGGCGTGATGTTTACGCGCCCAGCTAATTACGAGTGGGTTAATGTCACCGGAAAAGAATTTATTGATGAGGTCTTTGAAGTAGCTCAAGGCTTAATCGCGCTAGGCGTGAAGCAGGGCGATCGCATTGCCCTCATTTCTGCTACCCGTTACGAATGGTCCCTGCTGGACTACGCCATTTGGGCAGCCGGCGCGGCATCGGTTCCGGTCTATCCTTCCTCCTCTGCCTCCCAGGTGCGTTGGATTATCGAGGATTCCGGGGCGGTACTTGCGATTACCGAAACCCGCGAGCACTCCGAATTGGTAGAAAACCTGGTCCTACAAGACGACGGGGAACCAAACCTAAAAGGCTCGCCGTCGCGGCTGCGGCGCGTATTGGAGATTAACTCCTCCGCCATCGATACCTTGAAATTCGAAGGCCGCAGCGTTGGCACCGACGAGGTGTCTGCTCGCATTGCCGCCACCAATACCGATGATCTTGCCTCCTTGGTTTATACCTCCGGCACCACCGGTCGGCCGAAGGGTTGCATCCTGACGCACCGGAATTGGCTCTCGGAAGCTAGGGCGCTGACCACCAATCCCATCGGCGTATTCGCCGTGCCGGGTAGCCATACCCTGACATTTTTGCCCTTGGCCCACGTTTTTTCCCGTGCCGTATCGATTGCCGTGGCTATTCGCGGTGCTTCGCAGAATCACTGGTCCGATTTTTCCACCATCTCCATCGAGTTCGCCCGCTCTCGCCCCAACGTGATTTTGGGCGTGCCGCGCGTATTTGAAAAGGTCCGCAACTCTGCGGCCTCAAAGGCAGCGGATTCTGGCATCAAGAGCTTCCTTTTTGAGCAGTCCGAAAAGATTGCCATCGAGTACTCCAAGGCGCTCGATACGCCGGAAGGCCCAGACCGCCTGCTGAAAATTAAGCACAAGCTTTTTGACAAGCTGGTCTATTCCACCATCCGCCAGGGCGTGGGTGGCAATGTTCGGTACTGCATTACCGGTGGCTCCGCGATGGGCCACGATTTATTGCATTGGTTCCGCGGCATCGGAGTTCCCGTTTATGAAGGCTATGGCCTGACCGAGACCGCTGCGGCCGCGGCCGTGGACTACTTGGACCAATCCATTGGTACCGTCGGACCGCCGCTGGGCGGGGTGACCATGCGTATTAACGATGACGGCGAAGTCTGTATCAAGGGTGGCATGGTCTTCCAAGGGTATTGGAATAACCCCGAGGCCACGGAGGAAGCCTTCGAGGATGGCTGGTACAACACCGGTGACTTGGGGGAAATCGACGATGATGGCAAGCTCACCATCACCGGCCGCAAGAAGGACTTGATTGTCACCGCGGGCGGCAAGAATGTATCGCCTGGCCCGATGGAGGATATTCTGCGCGGCCACCCCCTGATTTCGCAGGCCATGGTCGTAGGCGATGGCAAGCCGTTCGTGGGAGCGCTAATCACCTTGGACCCGGATATTCTCAAGCGGTGGAAATTGGACCACAATATCCCAGAAAACCGCTCCATGAGCGATATCGCTACCGACGCCACCCTGCGCGCCGAGGTGCAAGACGCCGTCAACAAGGTGAACTCCACGGTCTCCCACGCGGAGGGCATCAAGAAGTTCTACATCCTAGAAAGCGACCTTACTGAGGATGAAAATGAGCTCACCCCAACGATGAAGGTCAAGCGCAACGTGGTGGCCCAACGCTATGCCAGCGCTATTGAGCACATTTACAAGCGCTAGAAAGAGCCCAAACGGGTACACCCGGGGATTTTATTCCCCGGGTGTTTTCCTTCTTGCAGGTCACAATGGCGCAAGCGCGAACCTGCCATAAACCTGTGAAACGCTTCGGAGTGTCGCGCTCTCGCGGTGGGCGATCTGGCATAGAGTCATGAGTCGTCGCCGAAAACCTCAACCTCTACTAGAGGTTAGAAAATGAAAACCGCGGAAGGAGTGGCTCGAAGCCTATGCAGAAGATCGCCGCCGAGCTGCGTCACCGCGAGCTCACCCAGGAGATTTATAATATCGGCGACGAAGTCGCGGAATACCTCGAGCACCTTATTGAAGCAATCGAGGATTGGGATGAGGAACTATCCATGGATTGCCTGGCAGAACTCGGCGATATCGTCGACGATGCCCGCGTGGACTCGGGGCGCTGCGTGGGTGAGCTAATTGGGCTTCGCCAAGCGCTAGTGTCCGGCGTGCGTTCGGGAACCATTTCTGCCGCTCCCTCCGGCGCGAATGATGCGGAGGAGCCGGAGCAGCTCACCCCGCGCCTATTGGATGAGCGCTATCCCATTGCCAAGCCCATCGTCGTGCACGAACTGGCAGAGGCGCTGCGCCAGCGCACACAGGCGGTAGCAGATTACCTCCGCGAGGTCGTGGAATACGTGCTGGCGCAAACCGATGCCGTCGCCCGCAACCTCGACATGGTCTCCCTGCCGCACCTGTATAAGTGCACCGGGGAATCAGCGCTTATCGCCGTGCAGGCGTGGAAGCACACCGTGCTCGATACGCACCCGGCATATGTGCGCTCCATGCGCGGGCATAATCCGCCGCAATTCTTAGAAGAACGCGCCCGCATTGCCGCGGTCGTAGAAAAAGTCCGCGCTAAGCGCGAGGCGGCACGCAGGGCCACAACTGCATAAATCCTTTAGACTTCCTTGCTTAAAGCAAGGGGATTTTAGCGGCCACCGAGATTCCCTCTCTCGGTGGCCGTTTCATTTGTAAATGACCATTCCGCGAATCTGTTGATAGCTCGGGCGGCACCGGCAATAACTTAGTGGCAGGATCGCTGGGTGCGTACCGCGTTCTGGCGCGCAGAGATAGTGGCAGTGACCTCAGAGATGAAGCGTCCCGGGTGCTGTACTAACTGGCGCGGGGAAAATCGTATGACGGTAAAACCCGCATCGTGCAGGCGCTTTTCGTGGGATTGGCCGGTTTGGTCCCGCGGCTTCGTTGGCATCGTGGTGGCCGCGGCGTCGTCTGGCCTCCCGACCGCTGTGGAAGAAGCCCCGGCCGTATGGTCATCGTTCGGTTCAGTGATGTCGATGATGTAGGTCTTATTGATACACAACTCCGCGGTAATGCCGGGAAGGGCAGTGTACTGAACCTCGAAAAACATTGGCCACGGAAAATCCGCCTGGATGAGCAGGGCGCGGGCAAAGGAAGCAAGGGGAGACGGGGAGGCGGCGCAGCTGTGGTGGATCACGTCCCGGACGACCGCGCTATTGCGCACCCTGCCCATCCGCGCGAACTCCTGCCTGAGTTTCTTCTTCGTTATCCCTGCCCGCAAGGCAGAGTCGGCGGCAATGAGGCCTTCGCGAAAACCGTGGAATCGGGCGATATCGATCACAGCTCGGGCTGGCGAAACGGTGCGGGAGCCATGCACCAGCATCGGTTCGGGTAATTTCGTTTTGCGGTACATGCGTTCTGGATGGCGCCGGTCCTTATTTGGCAAAGAGTTATGGGGAAGGGCCATTTCCACCTTTTCTTCCGCGGAGGCAAGCACCCATAGCCCGTGGACGCGGGCGGCGGACTTAGAGATGAGCACCGCGGTATAAGCGCTGCGGGCGGCGGCGATGGCGCGCAGGCGCAGCTGGGAGGATAGGCTCAAACCGTGGTAATGGTCGCGGTGTACCGCGATGCGGGGTGCGAGCTTGAGGTAGGTGCCGTTATCGAGGTCGCGGCCGAAGGTGGGATGGTTGTGCCGGATGGAAGGAATATTAGTTAGTGCTTTGCTCATGACCCCGAGCACATATGAGGCGCACGATGCCTGCTACCCGAATGCGCGCGAGGCTGTGGAGTTCTCGTTGAATCTTCACTAAGTGTGAACCGTGGTGCTCGAGTGGCGCCACGAGCTTAAGTTATCCACACCCGCGCTATGGGTGGGTTGCGCGACTGAGCTCGATTAGTACGAATCGATTACCAAGCTAGCGGCATGCTCGCGCAAATAATCTCGAAGGTAGGGCAGGGCAAAGTCTACTTGGCCACTGGCTGGTATCTCGATTAATTCCGAGTCAAGCAAGCGGCGGCGGTAATTGGATGCATATTGCGAGCTTTTTCCTAGGCGGGCCGTGATATCACTCATGGATGAGGGGCCATTGTCTTGCGCCATATGGAGCAGGAATGTCCGATCGATGGGGGAAAGCTCCGCTAGGGCGGGCTCATGGACTAGCTGCCCTAGCTTTCGTCGTGCTTTGGAAATGCCTTCCTGCGCAGCGTCCACCGAAATCGTATTGTCTGTTCGGTGGCGGAAAGCCCATAGGCCGACGAGCTGAATCATAAAGGGGTATCCCTGGCAAGCGGATACGGCAGAATTCAGCGCGTCCTTGTCCCAATTAACCTCTGTTTCTTCTACGGGAGCCTTGAGTGCCTTCCGGACGTCCGTATCCGCCACTCGGTCCAATTCAATACGGTTCGCACGGCGGAGAAAAGTGACAGGATTAGAGTCATCCTGGCTGGCTAAAAGCGGTTTAATCGAGGAAGGGATCCCTGCCATGACTACAGCAATATTTTCCCCTTCTCGCACGAGGTGCTGGATGGTAGCGCCAAAATCGATGACCTCATCACTGCGCTGGTGGTGCATTTCATCCAACGTAATGAGCACCCCGGTGGGCTCGCCGTGGGAAATCCGGTCGAGTTCGCGCTGCGCATGGAGAAGGTCTTTTAAAGCCCTTCTTAAGGGATAAGATTCCGCGGATAATGTCCTTGGATCCCATTCCATCCCGATGCCTAATTGAAAAAGGTGCAGGTTGAAACCTTTTAGCGCTGTGCGGTTGAGTTGAAGGGTATTAATAATTTCAGCTCGGAGCCGCTCTGCAAAACCGGCAGATGCCGTGTCATTAAGGATGCGCCAACCGCGATCTGACGCGGTGTCTTCGAAAGCATTGAGCAACACCGTCTTGCCGATACCGCGTGGACCCAGGACGAGAGAAATACGTTCATGGGATCCGGGGCCATCGTCCAAGGCATAAGCGAACTCCTCAATGGAGTCTTTACGGCCAGCTAGGTAGGGAGGCGTGGCTCCAAGCGTGGCGGTAAACGGATTCTTCCGGTGGGTCATAGCCCAAGTGTAAAACACCGTGCTTGTGTACGCTTGTTTATCTTTTGAATTTTGTTTATAAAACTATTAGGTGCCGAAACCAACGGGACTGGTTGGTTTCGGTGAGGACGCTATACCGCAGGGGGAGGGGTGACCTTGTCCAGCTGCTCGGTAATCTGCGGCCACAGCTGGCCCATGATGTCATCCCAGGTAAGGATCCACACGGCCTTGTCTTTGTCCGCTTTGCCTACGACCACGAGCTGCTCATTGCGGGAGCGCATGTGATCGAGAGTCTTTTGCACGGTGGTAGCAGAAGAGACGGAAATCGGGTCGCGGGAAAACTCGAGGACTGGGGTATCGGGATTGGCCAAGAGGGTATCGCGCACGTGCACCACGCGGGGCACGCGGGAATCCTTGGGGAAGACGAGCACGCGCATAATGTTTTTGCGCAGGACGAGCTCTTGGAGCTGTTCCACCGTGGCATCGGAAGGCAGCGGCACTACCTCTGAGCCGTGGGCGCGCGCCATGGCGCCTACCGTGGAGTTCTCGAGCTCGATGACATCGGAAATCTGATTGGCGGAATTATCGTCAAGCGCGCCGGTCTCGCGGGAGTGCTCGACCAAGGTGCGCAGCGTCTCGGCATCGTAGCCGGCAGCACCGGCGCGATCGACCGGTCTCTCACCCGTCATGGCCACCAATTTATTGGCCATCGTGTTAATCCACTTCAACAGCGGACGGAAGACCCACACGAACCCACGGGCGGGGATGGCGATGACCTGCAGGGCGGATTCTGGGTGCGCAATGGCCCAAGACTTGGGTGCCATTTCACCCAGCACCAAGTGCAGGAAGGTGACGATGAACAGGGCGAGGATGAAGCTGGCGACATCGGCAATGCCCAGCGGCAGGCCAAGGGCCTCCAGCGGGGCCATCAAAAGGTGATGGACCCAGGGCTTGGTCACGGCACCGAGCACGAAGGTGGCGGCGGTAATGCCCAATTGCGCGCCCGCCAGCATGATGGTGAGCTCATTGAGCGAGCGCAGGCCGGCGCGGGCAGTACGAGAGGATTCCGCGTTTTCTTCAAGCCGGTTGCGGCGCGAGCCCATGAGGGAAAACTCGATGACCACGAAGAAGCCGGAAGCCGCAATAATGAGCAGCGTGACGATGAGGTTGAACCACCACGTATCGGTCATTATGCCTCCTCCTCTTCTTCGTCGCTGTCATGAACGTAGTCCTCAATAAGCTCGATGGCCAGGGAGGATGGCACGTGGCGGTCTACGTCATCCACGCGCATGCGAATGGAGCGAGTCGGTGCTTCGTCCTGATCCACCCAGTCGTCCGGCTCGGCCTCTAGGTCGATGGTGTGGACCTCGCCTACCTCTGGCAGGGCGCCGGCATGTGCGATGAGCAGGCCGGCGATGGTTTCAAAATCGCCCTCCGGAAGATCGTGGCCAATGGCGCGCTCGATTTCATCCAGCGGCGTATCGCCATCCACCAGCCAGTGGGATTCGTCCTGCTCGGTGATTTCTTCGGTTTCCTCGATATCGTGCTCATCGGTGACATCGCCCAAGATCTCTTCGGCCAAGTCCTCCATGGTGACGATGCCGACAAATCCGCCGTACTCATCGATGACGCAGGCCAGCTTTTGTTCCTCGCCGCGCAATTCATCGACGACATCGGGAAGCGGCATAAGCTCCGGAACTACCAAGGGCTCGCGCATGATGGCAGTAGCGCTAGTGGCGGCGGGGAGATCGGAGCCCAAGACATCGAAAAGATGCACCACGCCGATGGGATTGTGCTCATCATCGATGACGGGGTAGCGCGTGTGGTTTTCAGACATCAATTCGCGCACCTCGCCCAAGGTGGTGCCTGGGTCGATCACGTCCACGCGGGAGCGGGGGATCATGGCGTGCTCGACGTCGTGCTCTGGAAAGTCGAGCAAACGGTCCAAGACCATATAAGTATCCTCATCCAAAACGCCGGTTTCGTGCGAGGAATCGACGATGGATTCGAGGTCATCGGCTGTTGCGGAAGAATCGACGTCTTCTACCGGCTCGATGCGAAATAGCTTCAAAATCGCGTTGGAAGAGTACTCGAAAAAGCGGATGAGCCAGCCGAAAATGCGCAGATACCACTGCGTGGACGCGGCCAAGCGCAGCGCCGTTTTCATGGGCGCGGCGATGGTATAGTTCTTAGGGAAAAGCTCCGCAAAGAGCATCGTGGCGATGGTGGAAATAAACAGCGCCGCGATGGTGCCGATAGCCACGGATACGCCGGTGGGAATGCCTACGCCGCCGAGCAGCACGCCAAGGCCCTGGCCCACTAGGGGCTCTGCCACATAACCAATGAGCAGGCCGGTAATGGTAATGCCGAGCTGCGCACCGGAAAGCATGAAGGAGGTGCGCTTGGTGATGTCGAGTGCGCGCTGGGCGGATTTATCACCTTCAGCGGCCATGGACCGCAATTGGGTGCGGTCCACAGACATGAATGAAAACTCTTGCGCCACGAAGTAAGCGTTCGCGACGATGATGATGCCGATGACCACAAAGCCTGCCAGGATCATCAAAATAGCCGATAACATGAGTTACTCCCCACCGCCTATAAGGTGGCGGGGACATCGACTGGGAGGCTCCACTGAAGGTACCTTTCTATACGCGGGAAGTTGGCAATATACTACATGTTTAACACCCATTTCGGCCATTTTGTTCCCTGCCTATTAGGGTTTGATTCATGACTGAACCATTCGGGCTGTATATCCACGTTCCCTTTTGCGCCACCCGCTGCGGCTATTGCGATTTCAATACTTATACCCCCGGCGAGTTGGGCAGCCCGCGCGATCTCACCGGCCCTTACCTCGATGCCTTGGACAAGGAGCTGGAGATGGCGGCGGGCCGCGTGGGGCGCACCGCGGATACGGTCTTCATCGGCGGCGGCACGCCCTCGCTCCTGGGGGGTCAGGGCCTGAGCCGCATTCTGGATACGGTGCGCTCTACCTTTGGGCTTAGCCCAGACGCCGAGGTCACCACCGAGTCCAACCCGGAGTCCACCTCGCCGGAGTACTTTGCCGCGCTTGCCGATGCCGGCTTTAACCGCATCAGCCTCGGCATGCAGTCCGCCTCGCACAGCGTGCTCCAGGTGCTCGAGCGCGCCCACACCCCGGGACGCGCTTTCGCCGCCGCGCGCGAGGCCCGTGCGGCCGGCTTCCAGCACGTCAACCTCGACATGATTTACGGCACGCCCACCGAAACCGACGATAACGTCCGCGGGACCTTGGACCGCGTACTCGAGACCGGCGTCGACCACGTCAGCGCGTACTCGCTCATCGTAGAAGACGGCACGCGCATGGCCCGCAAGGTCAATAAGGGTCTGCTTCCCGCCCCCGATGAAGACGTGCTGGCCCGGCGCTACGAAATGATTTCTTCCACCCTCGAAGACGCCAGCTTCGAGTGGTACGAGGTCTCCAATTGGTCGCTGCCCGGCGGCGAATGCGAGCACAATCGCATTTACTGGGTGGACGGCAACTGGTGGGGTGCAGGTCCTGGTGCGCACTCCCACCTAGGCGACGAGCGCTTTTATAACGTCAAGCACCCCAATCGCTATATCCAAACTATAGGAAACGGCGAGCTGCCCATCAAAGACAGCGAAACCCTAACGGGTGCCGATCGCCACATGGAAAAGATCATGTTGGGCTTGCGCCTGCGCGAGGGCATCCCAGAATCCTGGCTCGATGCCCACGCTGCCCCGGCACTGGAGGACTTCATCGACCGCGGCCTGCTCGAACGCGTCGGCCAGCACGTGCGAGTGACCAAGCCTGGGCGTCTGCTTGCCGATGGCATCGTCTCTGACCTCCTCATCGCCGAAGAGTCCTAGCCGCCGTCAGAAATTCCTTATATGTGCCCCTGAACCACCAAAACCCCTTATATTCCCTTCTGGATGACCAAAACCTCTTATATTTCCCTCTGAACCACCAAAACCCCTTATTCGGGCTTATTCTTGTTAGACTTTTAAGATTGGCACTGGATTTACGCTGTATTTATAGAGAGACGCCGGTACATCGACTTAAACTAACCCGCAGAGAATAGGAGCGCTGAGAAGTGTCCACCTCAACTGATGCCCGCCGCAAGGAGGTCCTGCGGGCCATCGTTGCGGATTACATTGCCTCCCAGGAACCCGTGGGCTCCAAAACGCTGGTAGAGCGCTATCGTCTGGGCGTTTCTTCCGCGACCATCCGCAATGATATGGCCGTGCTGGAATCGCAGGGGCTGATTTCGCAGCAGCATGCTAGTTCCGGGCGCGTTCCCACGCAGCAGGGGTACCGGCAGTTCGTTGATTCTCTGCACGAGGTCAAGCCGCTTTCTACCCCAGAGCGCAAAGCGATGCTGAGCTTCTTGGAAGGCGGGGTAGACCTCGAAGATGTGCTGCGCCGCTCCGTGCAGCTGTTGGCTCAGGTCACTGAGCAGGCGGCCGTGGTGCAGCTGCCCAATTTGAAGATCTCGCGCGTTAAGCACTGCGAGGTCGTCACGCTATCTCCGGTGCGGGTGCTGCTGGTGCTGATTACGGATAATGGCCGCGTGGATCAGCGCAACGTGGAACTAGATGAGGTCATTGACCAAGACCAGACGTATCGCCTGCGGGACATCGTCAATAATGCGCTAGTGGGCAAGACGCTTACTGATGCCTCCGTGGAGCTCGCCCACCTCGTCGATGACGCCCCTCTAGATATCCGCCACCACGTGCTCAAAGTGGCGACCACGCTCATTGAAACCTTGGTGGAACAGCCTTCTGATCGCTTGATTATGGCGGGGACCTCGAATCTCACCCGCGTCGCGCGCGAATTTCCGGAGGGGCTGCCCAAAATTATCGAGGCTTTGGAAGAACAGGTCGTCGTGTTGAAATTGCTGGCGCGCGTACCGGACCTGGGCAATGTATCCGTGGTGATCGGGGACGAAAACGAAGAGGATCAACTGCGCGATGCCTCCGTCGTTGCCGCCGGATATGGCTTTGGAACCGGGGGACAGGCGGCGACGCTTGGCGGCCTTGGTGTGGTGGGACCGACGTTTATGGACTATTCGGGAACAATCTCTAAGGTCTCTGCTGTTGCACAATACGTGAGTGAAATTTTGGCCGGCGAGTAGTGCGAGTAGACTAGCCGGTCGCTACATAAATTTTTGCAAGGTAATACCAACAAAACGATCGAGTAAGGAATATCTCTAACAGTGGCTCGTGACTATTACGGCATCCTAGGTGTTGATAAGGACGCAACGGACCAGGAAATTAAGAAGGCGTACCGCAAACTGGCCCGCAAGTATCATCCGGATGTGAACCCGGATGATGGGGCAGCGGCGGAGAAATTTCGCGAGGCTTCGGTTGCCCAAGAAGTTTTGCTGGATCCGCAAAAGCGCCAGATCGTCGATATGGGCGGCGATCCCATGGAGCAAGGCGGCGGTGGCGCTGGCGCCGGTGCCGGCGGATTTAGCGGCTTCGGCGGCGGTGGCTTGGGCGATATCTTCGCCGAGTTCTTCGGCGGTGGCGCCGGCGGCGGATCCCGTGGGCCTAAGTCGCGCGTGCAGCCCGGCAACGACGCTCTCCTGCGCACTCGGATTACCCTGGAAGAGGCCTATACGGGCCTGAAGAAGAAGGTCACCGTCGATACCGCGGTGCTGTGTGATTCCTGCGGCGGCACCGGCTCGAACTCCAAGTCCAAGCCTGTTACCTGCGATAACTGCAATGGCATGGGTGAAATCCAGGAGATGCAGCGCAGCTTCTTGGGCAACGTGATGACCAGCCGCCCGTGCCCGAAGTGCCAGGGCTTTGGCGAAATCATTGAGGACCCCTGCAACCAGTGCGCCGGCGATGGCCGCGTGAAAAAGCGTCGCGATCTTACGGTCTCTATCCCGGCCGGCATCAACGATGGCATGCGCATCCGCATGGCCTCCCAGGGCGAGGTTGGCCACGGCGGCGGGCCCGCAGGTGACCTTTACGTGGAGGTGCACACCCAAGAACACGAGGTTTTCCAGCGCAATGCGGATGACTTGAACGTCACCGTGCACGTGCCGATGATCGATGCTGCGCTGGGCACCAACTTCACCATCGATCAACTCAATGGCGAAGAGCTCACCATCGATATCGAGCCGGGCACCCAGCCAGGCGAGTCCATCAAGGTCGAAGGCGCGGGCATGCCACGCCTGCGCACCGATGGCTACGGCAGCCTGTTTGCCCACGTGGACGTGGTCGTTCCCAAGGACTTGGACCGCAAGAGCCGCGAGGCGCTGGAAAAGATCCGCAATACCCGCGATGAGGGCGCCCGTGTGCGCACCGCCAGCGACGGGCAGGAAGACTCCTTCTTTACCCGCCTGCGCGATAAGTTCCGCCGCTAATGTCGCTGCCCGTCTTCATCCACCCGGATCTCTCCGCCGCCGAGGCCGGAGACAGCATCACGCTGTCGGGGCCCGAGGCGCGCCATGCCGTGACGGTCAAGCGGATGCAACAGGGGGAGAAGCTAGCGCTTATCGATGGCACCGGTATCCGCCTCACCCTCTCCGTCACCGAGACCTCTGGCAAGGACCGCTTAGCCGGCACCGTCGAGTCCGTTACCCACATCCCCGAGCCAAATCCGCGGGTAACGGTGGTGCAGGCGATCCCTAAATCCGAGCGCGCTGAGCTGGCCGTTGACCTGGCTACCCAAGCTGGGGCGGATGAGATCATCGCCTGGCAGGCGGATCGCTGCGTGGCTAAGTGGGATGGGAAGAAGGCTCCGAAGGCCGTCGCCAAATGGCAGGCCGCCGCTGAAGCAGCCGCAAAGCAATCCCGGCGAGACCGCATCCCGCAGGTTCGCGGTCCGCTGACCACCCGCCAACTGGTTGCGGAACTGGCAGAGCGCGCAGAATCCGCGAGCGTGCTAGTCCTGCACGAGGAAGCCACCGAATCCATCCGCGAGGTGGACCTGCGCGGCGAGGTCTTCCTCTTGGTCGGCCCCGAGGGCGGCATCGGGGAAAAAGAGCTGACAACACTGTGCGAGGCCGGGGCCGTTCCCATCAAATTGGGCCCAGAGGTTTTGCGCACCGCCAGCGCGGCGATGGTGGCTTTGGCGGCTATCGGCATGCGGACTGAGCGCTGGTAGCCTATTAGACGTGCCTATCATCACCAAGAAATGTGAGATCGATTCCGCGTATGTCAGCAGCGTATTGGGCAGCGCGGACGATAACCTCCGCGTGCTCAATGACCGCCTCGATGCGGACCTTTTTGCCCGGGGCAATATTGTCACCGTCACCGGCCCCGATTACGAGGTAGCCCGCGCGGCGAAGATCCTCGACGAGCTCGAGGCCATCGCCAGGCGCGGCCATGCCGTATCCACCGATACGGTAAAGCACACCATGGACATGGTGGCCGTGGAGGCGCCGCAGTCGGTAGCGGCGGCGATGGCGGCGGACATCGTCAAGCGCCGAGGCAAGTCGATCCGTCCCAAGACGGTGGGGCAATCCGAATATGTGCAGGCCATCGACAATAATACGGTGGTCTTTGGCATTGGCCCGGCCGGTTCAGGAAAGACCTATCTGGCGGTGGCGAAGGCCGTGCAGGCCCTGCAAAATAAGCAGGTCTCGCGCATTATTCTTACCCGTCCGGCGGTTGAGGCGGGCGAAAACCTGGGCTTTTTGCCGGGTACGCTCAATGACAAGATTGACCCGTATCTGCGCCCGCTTTATGACGCGCTGCGAGACATGCTCGATCCAGAGATGATCCCCAAGCTTATGGATGCCGGCATCATCGAGGTCGCCCCGCTGGCGTATATGCGCGGGCGCACGCTCAATGATGCATTTGTCATCCTTGATGAGGCGCAAAACACCACGCCGGCGCAAATGAAGATGTTTTTGACCCGCCTGGGCTTTGGTTCCACCATCGTGGTCACCGGCGATATCTCCCAGGTGGATCTCCCGCGCGGCCAGATTTCCGGTCTGCGTATCGTGCGGCGGATCCTCAATAACGTGGATGATATCCACTTTGCGGATCTCAGCGCCCAAGACGTGGTGCGTCACCAGCTGGTGGGCCGCATCGTGGATGCTTATGATTCCTTTGATAATAAAAAGGCTGCGGAATACGAAGGGGAATAAGTGAGTATCGAATTTCTCAATGAGTCGGGTTTTGATGGCGTCAACGAGGAGATGCTGATCGATGTCGCCTCCTATGCCTTCGGCGCCATGGATATCAACCCCGATGCGGAATGCACCATTACCTGCGTGGACCTGAAATCCATCGAGGATCTGCACATCCGTTGGATGGACTTGGAAGGCCCTACCGATGTGATGAGTTTTCCCATGGATGAGCTCACCCCCGGCGCCACTTCTGGTGGCGGGCGCCCCGATGCCGCCGATCCGGGACCTGCCATGCTTGGCGATATCGTATTGTGCCCCGAGTTTGCCCTCCGCCAGGCCGATGCCGCCGGGCATTCGCTCGGGCACGAGCTCGCGCTTTTGACGGTGCACGGCTGCCTGCACTTGCTGGGCTACGATCACGCCACCGCGGCGGAGGAAAAGGAAATGTTTGCCCGGCAGAATGAGCTGCTGGCGGATTGGTACGATGACCTCGCCGCTCGCGGGAAGAGCTACCAGCCAAAGCCCTCGGGCCCGAAGGCCTTTCCGGATGCCGCCGAGCGAGCCCGCCTCGATGAACAGGTACCCGGCGGCGGAATTCCGGCCATCGGGGAGCCACGGGACGAGGAACCCCACGAATAATTTCGCCCCTTCCTTTGTCTCTGTGCACAGTCAGTAGCACAATGGATAGCTATGACTATCCTTTCCATTCAGTCTCACGTCACCTACGGCCACGTGGGAAATTCCGCGGCCGTATTTCCCCTCCAGCGCGCCGGCCACGAAGTGTGGCCCGTGCACACGGTGAACTTCTCCAACCACACCGGATACGGTGACTGGGGCGGACCGATGATTCCGGCTAGTGATGTCACGTCGATCATCGATGGCATCGAAAAGCGCGGTGCTTTTGAAAATATCGACGCCATCCTTTCCGGCTACCAAGGCGGCTCCGACATTGCCGATGCCATCGTGGATACCGTCCGCCGCATCAAGGCCGTCAACCCCAAGGCGCTCTATGCTTGCGACCCCGTGATGGGTAATGCGAAGTCGGGTTGCTTCGTTTCCGATGACATTCCGCCACTGCTGCGTGACCGCGTGGTGCCCGTGGCCGATATCATCACCCCGAACCAATTTGAGCTGGGCTATCTGACCGATACCGAGGTCAGCACCTTGGACCAGACCTTGGCTGCGGTGAAGAAGGCGCAGGAAATGGGTCCGAAGACGGTATTGGTTACCTCCGTAAAACGCCCGGAAACCCCTGCGGATCAGATCGAGATGCTCGCCGTCGATGGTGAGCGCGCTTTCTTGCTCTCGACCCCGCTGTTGCCGGTTAAGCGCAACGGCTCTGGTGACGTGACCGCGGCGCTGTTCACCGGCCACTACGTTGAAACCCATGACGTGAAAGAGGCACTGCGCCGCACCGCATCTTCTGTCTACGAGCTTCTGCGTACGACGTATGAAGCGGAATCCACCGAGCTGCAGCTCATTCAGGCCCAGGATGCTTTTGCTCACCCAAGCATGCAATTCCAGGCGGAGGAGCTCTAAGGCTGCCCCAAGAGGGATGCGGTCTGTAATTTGAGACAAGCACGTCGCTTTTCAGGTGAATACGTGAGGTTCGTCATATAGAGTGATAGGTGTAACTTAATCAACGACGCGATTGGAGTCCCGTCTTGTCCAGCACCGGAAGCATCAGCGCATCCCCCGACGGCCTGTTGATGGCCCTCATCCAGTACCCAGTTCCCGTAGTCAATACCCCAGAAGACGTTCAAGCAAACGTCGATGAAATCTGCCGCATGGTGGCCTCGACCAAGGCGGGCTACCCAGACTTGGATCTCATCGTCTTTCCGGAGTATTCCTCTTCGGGACTGAACACCAAGATTTGGTCCTACGATGAATTCCTCATTGGGCTCGATGACCCCAAGGTGGACCAGTACAAGCAGGCTTGTAAGGATAACGACGTCTGGGGCGTCTTCTCCATCATGGAACCCAACCATGAGGAAGGAAAACCCCCGTTCAACACGGCGATTATCATCAACTCCGACGGTGAGATTGCACTGCACTACCGTAAGCTGCAGCCATGGACCCCCATCGAGCCGTGGTACCCAGGTGACCTGGGCATGCCGGTGTGCGATGGCCCCAAGGGCTCCAAGCTTGCAGTCAATATCTGCCACGATGGCATGTTCCCAGAGCTCGCCCGCGAAGCGGCGTATAAGGGTGCCAATGTCTACATCCGCATCTCGGGTTATTCCACTCAGACCCAAGACCAGTGGATCATGACCAATAAGACCAATGCCTTCCAGAACCTGATGTATACGGCATCGGTGAACTTGGCGGGCTATGACCAGGTCTTTTACTACTTCGGTGAAGGAAATGTCTGCAACTACGATGGCCACATGATTTCTGAGGGTCACCGCAACCCGGGCGAAATCGTCACCGCAGAGGTATTCCCAGCGTTGGCTGATAAGGCGCGCATCAACTGGGGCCTAGAAAACAACATCTTCAACCTGGGCAACCGCGGCTATGTCGGTTACCCAGGCGGAAAGACCGAAAACTACCTCACCTGGGTCGAAGACCTTGCCAAGGGCGAGTACAAACTGCCATGGTCCGATGATGTTCGTATCAAGGACGGCTGGAAGTACTACCCGGACGGACCGCAGCTTGGCCCACTGCCGGATGAATTCAAGAAATAGACTCACGGCTATTAGCTCCTGAAGGCCCCGCACCCTCGTTTATTTTGAGGGCGCGGGGCCTTCGGGCTGGTGTTGACCTGATAGGAACATCAAAAGGTCAACGTCCTCAGGTATATCTGAGCGCGATTTGCTACATTTCAGGCGCGAATATGCTCAGTTATTGCAGTGGACCTATAGCATCTGCGAAAAGAACGGCGCGGTACAGTTTCGGGGCTCCGCTCTAAAGGCCTTCCCCTTGTGTTTCCAAGGGCGTTCCCGCGAGAGAACCTTCGTCATAGAATTCTGGTGACGCTCCACCCTGCGGCGGTCCCGAATATGGAGCGCCGCCGTTGCAAAGCTCTGGCCATTCGTCTGGATAAAGCAAGTGCCCATTAAGGCCACCGCATACTCCTTCCGCGCGTACGGAACGCTGGAGTGCAGGGGTATTGCACAGTTCGGTTTGGTGCGAAGAGCCATCAGAAAATCTCCCGAATGCGCCAAGGCCGATTTCGCAGTACAGCAGCTCAGGCTCCGTCGCGGCCGCTTGCGGTTGTGCGCCTGACTTCTCAGTTGCTACTTGGGTTTCTGGTTCTGCTGGGGTTTCGGAGGTCGGCTCTTGCGTGGTGGATTGTGCAACGCTGCTCGAAGAGGACGCACTCGATGAGCTGGATGCTGAACTGGAAGAAGTACTGGTGGATTCCTCTTCGGAAGGCGAAGTACCAGCAACAGGGGATGAACAGGCACTAAGGGAAATGGTGAGAAGAGCGCCCAGGAGCAGTAGGGGAGACTTGGTTGGCATGGCGGAGTGCCTTTCAGGAAGCGGTGAGAAATACACCGAGGAGGAGAGAACGGTCTTAGCTTAGCCTGCAGATTTGTTAGTGCGTGAAACAATCGGAGATTTTGGTGCTGTGGGCTATCATTGCAGGTAATGAGTTCTGATATTGATGCACAGTTTGATGCGGCATTCGAGGGCCTGCCAGATGACCCCGATGATGCAGCTCCGGAAGCCGCCGGGGAGAAGGCGGCTCCGTTAGATTATTCGCAGTACACGGATACCCCAGAAGGATTCCGCTCTGGGTTCGTGTCCTTTGTGGGCCGCCCGAATACGGGTAAGTCCACGCTGACCAATGCGCTGGTGGGCCAAAAGATCGCCATTACCGCGGACCAGCCGGAAACGACCCGCCACACCATCCGGGGCTTGGTTCACCGCGAGGATGCACAGGTCGTCGTGGTGGATACGCCGGGCCTGCACCGCCCCCGCACCTTGTTGGGCGAGCGGCTTAATGAAGTGGTCAAAGAAACGTATGCGGATGTGGATGTCATCGGATTGACCATTCCGGCAGATGAAAAGATTGGTCCGGGTGACCGGTGGATCTTGGATAATGTGCGCTCGATTGCGCCGAAGACCCCCATCATCGGCATCGTGACCAAGCTGGATAAAGCGTCCAAGGACCAGGTGGGCGCGCAGCTTTTGGCCTTGCACGAGCTCTTGACGCAAGAAGATCCAGAGGCAGTGGTGATTCCGGTTTCTAGTAAAAAGGGCGTGCAACTGGATGACTTGGTGCAGGTCATCGTAGAGCATTTGCCGGAGGGCCCGAAGCTCTATCCGGACGATCACATCACTGATGAGGGGCAAGAAAAGCGCATTGAAGAACTCATCCGTGAGGCCGCACTATCTGGCTTGAAGGCGGAGCTACCGCACTCGGTTGCGGTGCAGATCGATGAAATGCTGCCTTCGCGCACGCGTGAGGGAGTGCTGGACATTCACGCCATCATGTACTTGGAGCGCCAAGGTCAAAAGCGCATCATCGAAGGTAAAGATGGCCTGCGTTTCCGCCGCATCGTGGGCAATGCCCGTAAGGAAATCATGGAGCTATTGGGCCAGAATGTGTACCTGGACCTGCGCATCAAAGTACTGAAAAATTGGCAGTCAGATGCCAAGTCGCTGGGCAGGCTCGGGTTCTAAAAGGCTATGCGCGAAAATTATCGCGACCGCGCCGTGGTCATTCGCTCCTATGATTTTGGGGAAGCAGACCGCGTAATCGTACTTCTCACCCAAAACCATGGGTTGGTGCGTGCGGTGGCCAAGGGCGTGCGCCGAGCAAAATCCCGTTTTGGATCGCGGCTGCAGCTCTTCGTCAACCTTGACGTCCAACTGTATGTGGGAAAGAATTTGGCCACGATTTCCCAGGCGGATACGGTGAATTATTTTGGCGCGCGCCTGATTGAAGACTACGAGCGTTATACTGCTGCCTGCGCGGTCTTGGAATCGGCCGAGCGGCTCATCTACGCGGATGGCGACGGCGACCCGTACCTCTACAACGCGGTGGTAGCTACGCTCGAGCAATTGCAAACCGAGGAGCCGACGCAAACGCTTGATGCATTCTTATTGCAGGCCATGGCGCATGCCGGGTGGGCGCCGAGCCTTTTTGATTGCGCCCAGTGCCAGCGCCCCGGCCCGCACCACGCCTTTCACCCGGCCGTCGGCGGCGCCGCCTGCCACGAATGCCGGCCACCAGGTGCTGCAGAGGTGGATCCGGAAACCCTCCACCATTTGTGGCTTTTGGCACATGGCTACCCGACGAATCCGACGAATGCGCAGCGGCAGGAGGGGCATCGGCTAGCGCGGGCGCACCTGCAGTGGCACATGGAGCGAAATGTGTCCGCATTACAGGTGATGGAACAGTAAACTGTAGTCCGTGATTACCCCAGATCCTTCTCGTCGCCTGACCCCGCCGAATATCCCGGAAGAGCTGCTGCCGCGCCATATTGCGTTGGTGATGGACGGCAATGGCCGCTGGGCCCAGGAAAAGGGCATGAAACGCACGGAAGGCCACCGCAGGGGAGAGGCGGTGCTTCTCGATGTCGTCGATGCCTGCCTCGCCGCCGGTGTCCCGTACCTTTCGGCATATGCGTTTTCTACTGAAAACTGGCGGCGCAGCCCTGAAGAGGTGCGCTTTTTGATGGGCTTTAATCGCGACGTGCTGCGCCGGCAGCGAGAGTGGCTCAATGAGCGCGGTGTCCGCGTGGTGTGGGTGGGGCGTCGTCCGCGCCTGTGGCGCTCGGTGATTAAGGAACTCGAAACCGCCGAAGAATTGACCAAGAATAATACAAAAATGACGCTGGCCATGTGCGTTAATTACGGCGGCCGGGCGGAAATGGTCGATGGCGTGCGCCAGCTTGCGGAAAAGGTCGCCGCTGGTGAAATTCGCCCGCGCGATATTAAAGAAAGCACCATCGCAGAGCATCTCTATGATCCTGGCATGCCGGACGTGGACCTATTCTTGCGGCCTTCCGGTGAGAAGCGCACTTCGAACTTCCTGCTGTGGCAGTCCGCTTACGCCGAGATGATTTATCAGGACAAGCTATTTCCTGATTTCAACCCGGAGGACCTCTTCGCCGCCATTGAGGAATATGCCCGCCGGGATCGCCGCTTCGGTGCTGTGAAGTAGGGAAGTAGCAGCTAAGGAAGGCGCGCGAGACTACCGTGCGGTGACTACTGTGCGGCCGCGCACTGCGAGCACACGCCGAAGATCTCCGCGTCGTGGCCGGTAAGCTCGAAGTTGTACTCGGCGGCTACGGCCGAAGCCCACTTTTCAATGGGGCCGCCATCGATTTCTTCGGTGCGGCCGCATTTGGTGCATACCAAGTGGTGGTGGTGCGCATCGGTTTCGCAATGGCGGTACAGGGTCTCGCCATTGGGCATGTGTAGTGCATCTACGGCATCAATATCGGAAAGAGATTGTAGGGTGCGGTAGACGGTGGTGAGACCGACTTTTTCTTGCCGCTCTTGGAGCTGGTGATAAATTTCCTTGGCGGAGGCGAACTTGTCGATGTCCCGCAGGACCTCAACAACCGCGGTGCGCTGTTTAGTATTGCGCGAGCCGAGCTTGGGGATACTCTCATGAATGGACATGACATTCATATTATCAACTCTTTTTCAACAAGCGCTATAATAAATCGTCTTTATATGCAGGCCGGTTATTAAGAGGCGATTTTCGCGGCGTCTTCCAAAAGGGTTAAAACCTCCGGTGCGACCAGAGAGTAGGTCACCTCGCGCCCATTGCGCTCAGAGCTGACAATCCCTGCCTGCTTAAGAACTCGCAGGTGCTGGCTAATCAGCGGCTGGGACTTGCCGGTGGCTTTAACCAGCTCATGTACGTAATGGTCGCGCTCCGCCAGGCGGGTAATGATGGAAATGCGCAGCGGGGAATCGAGGGCCGCGATAACGCTTGCGGCCGCAGAGTTATTAAATGCTAATTGAACGGTCGTCATAGGGAGTGGGCACCTTCAATACGGTATCTATTATCTGTCGACCACTACTATATTACCTCAAGTTGGTCATTACCTGTACATTAACCGATTTAAATTTGCACCCCCTGATCTCACTACTGATGGGGGATAAGGGTTAGACTGAATGAGATTGTCACGACTGTCCCCTACCAGAGGAGTCCTTTACAACCATGGCATCCCTTATCGATACCGTTGTTAATCTGTGTAAACGCCGCGGCTTGGTCTACCAGGCGGGTGAGATTTACGGCGGTTCCCGCTCCGCTTGGGACTATGGTCCTCTTGGTGTGGAGTTGAAGGAAAACATTAAGCGCCAGTGGTGGCGCCACATGGTCCAATCCCGCCCCGACGTCGTGGGTGTGGATACCTCCGTCATCCAGCCGCGCCAGGTGTGGGTCTCCTCCGGCCACGTGGAGGTCTTTACTGATCCTCTAGTGGAATCCCGCCACACCGGTAAGCGCTACCGCGCCGACCACCTGATTGAGGCCTACGAGGAAAAGCACGGCCACGAGCCAGAAAATGGCTTGGCGGATATCAACGATCCAGAAACCGGCCAGCCAGGTGACTGGACCGAGCCGAAGGCCTTTTCTGGCCTGCTGAAGACCTTCTTGGGTCCGGTCGATGACGAGCAGGGTCTGCACTACCTGCGTCCCGAGACCGCACAGGGTATCTTCATCAACTTCAAGAACGTGATGACCTCCTCGCGCATGAAGCCGCCATTCGGCATTGCCAATATTGGTAAGTCCTTCCGTAATGAGATCACCCCGGGTAACTTCATCTTCCGCACCCGCGAGTTCGAGCAGATGGAGATGGAGTTCTTCGTCAAGCCTGGCGAGGACGAAGAGTGGCACCAGTACTGGATTGATGACCGCTACAAGTGGTACACCGACCTGGGCATCAAGGAAGAAAGCCTACGCCTGTACGAGCACCCCAAGGAAAAGCTGTCGCACTACTCCAAGCGCACCGTGGACGTGGAGTACGCCTTCGGCTTCAAGGGCTCCAAGTGGGGCGAATTGGAAGGTGTGGCCAACCGCACCGACTATGACCTTTCCGTCCACGACAAGGGCTCTGGCGAGGACCTGTCCTACTATGACCAGGCCAATGATGAGCGCTGGATTCCCTACGTCATCGAGCCAGCCGCTGGTCTGGGCCGTTCCATGATGGCCTTCCTGGTAGATGCCTACGACGAGGAAGAAGCGCCGAACGCTAAGGGCGGCACCGACAAGCGCGTGGTTCTGCGCTTGGACCGCCGCTTGGCGCCCATCAAGGTTGCCGTCCTGCCGTTGTCCAAGAAGGAAGAGCTCTCCACTCCGGCCCGCGAGCTGGCGGATAAGCTGCGCGCTTACTGGAACGTGGACTTTGACGTCTCCGGTGCCATCGGCCGCCGCTACCGCCGCCAGGACGAGGTTGGTACGCCATTCTGCGTCACCTTCGACTTCGATTCGCTCGAGGATGACGCCGTGACCGTCCGTGAGCGCGACACCATGGAGCAGGAGCGCGTAAAGATTGAGGATCTTGAGTCCTACCTCGCAGCGCGCCTGATTGGGTGCTAAGAAGATGCACTACACCAGCTGGGATCGCTCCGAGCGCGACAAGCCCGTCCTCCTCGTTGAGGAGGGCCCGGAGCGCCTAGGCGTCTTTGCGGAACATTCCGCGGAGGTGGATGGCAACTTTTGGCGCGTCGAGGTCAGCGATTTGGGGGCTTCGGCCACGCTTGATGATGGCTCCGTCTACCGCCTCGCCGGCCGTCTCGGCCGCGACAAGCGCCTTGAAGCCTCGCTCAATGGCCGCACCTTTCATTACGTCAATGAAAACAGTGGCGATTGGATCATCGATGACGTCGATGACAATAAAGTGGCGCAGTTTTCCGCTAAGAACTCCGGTGTGCGCAAGGCCATCTTGGAATTCGAGGAGGATGCGAAAGGCTTGAGCACCGCCGAGATCGCCGGTCTCAGCTGGTTTACCCGTGCGATTCTGGAAAAGAACACCAAAAACTCCGCGTGGGTATGGATCATCACGCTGGTATTAGCCTCCATCGTCGCCCTGCTGGCGGTGTTCATCTTCTAATGGCAGGAACGATGCCGTGGCAGTGGACAGGTACTACTCTGCGCGACGTACGCGGCACCGATATCGCCTGGGTGCGAGATGGGGTACTGATCATTGCCGGCGCGCTCTCTGGGGATCCCACACAACCAGATACGCTTTTTGACGTAGAGACCTCGCTAGACGGTGCAACCGCCTCCCCGCGCTTTTTCCTGCGGGCCCGACCGCGTGCCAGCCGCAGCGCGAGCTCCGGCGCCGCGAAGCAGTGTGAAGTCTCGCAGGCGGGATTGACCGTCACGCGCCTGCGCGCGACCTGCGGAGACGCCCACTACCTTTTGGAGCGCTCCGCGATCTTTGGCAAGCAGCGCCGCATCGTGGCCCTTGCTGAAGACGGTAGCTCGGAGGGCGCCGAAGTTGCGCGCCTTACCCCGCGGGGCAGTGGCCTGGAAGTATCGGCCTCCAACCCCAGCGGGCACGGCTTGCCGGACGTGGATGCGGTGGTGCTGAGTTATGGCTGCCTGCTTGTCGATACCACACCACGCATCGTGCGCGGCTAAGAACCGACCAAGCCGGTCTTCTAAGCCGGCGGTCTAGAAGGAGCCGCTCTGGAAGGAGCCGCTCTAGAACGAGCCGCCGCGGAAACCGCCTCCGCCACCGCCGCCGGAGAATCCTCCTCCGCCGCCACCGAAGCTACCGCCGCCTCCGCTGAAACCGCCGCCGAAGCCGCGGCCACCGCCGCCAAGGATTTGGCCTAAGACCATTCCGGTGATGATATTTCCGGCAGCGGAACTCGTCTGCTGGCGTTGTTGCTGGCGGCGATACTCGTCGGAATCATCCTTGGCCCGTTGCAAGGCGGTTTGCGCTGCGGCAACGGCTTCGCGGGAGGATTGCAACGCGCCGCGGATATCGCTGCGTTGGGTGTGCAGGGCTTGGGCGTGGAGACGCTTGGCATCGGCAAGCGCGGTGCGGGCGCCGGAACCAACGATGCGCCCGCGCGAGGAAATGAGATCCTCGGCGGCCTGAATATTGGATTCTGCCACCGACATTTGCTGGTGGAAAAGCTCGAGCTGGCGCGCGTGGGTGGAAGTCTTTTCCCGCACGCGGTCGAGGCCCTCATCAAGCTCGGTATCGATGCTCATGAGTGCGGTGTGCTGGCCCAAGGGATCCGTATCGCCCTGCTGCTTGGCGTCAGTGACCGCAGCAGAGGCGCGCTCAAGCAGCTCCTCGAGGGCCTCCCAATCCGCCTGGGTGCCCTGGGATTTGCCCTGGCGCTCTAGCTCGCGGGCTTCCTCTATTTCGTCCTCGACCTCAGTGATGAGCGCGCCCAAATTGCGGCGCGCGGAGGAGATATTCTCCTCGGCGTGCTCTACACCGGTCAGGAGCCTATCGGTGACCTCCGTGGCGTGCTCGATATCGCGGATAAGGCCCACGAGTGAGCCCTGCTTCCCGGCGGGCTGGCCCTGCACCTCGCGGGCTTGGTCCAGGAGCTTTTCCGCCTCATCGAGGGAGGCACTCGCCAATTCAGGGTTATCCGCAATGGAGGATAGGACCTCTGCGGAGTAGTCCTCTTGGAGCTTTGTGAGGGTACCTTCGGCGCCCGGCAGGCGAGTGCGCAGCCCGACGGTGCGCTGGGTGAGCTCGTCCAACTTGGAGTCACTTTGTAGCAGCAGGTCGCGCATCTGGGCGAACTCTTCTGCCTGGCTATCTAGGGCATCATCGGCCTGGCCGCAGGTAGAGACGATTTCTACTAGCATTTGCCGGCGCTCGGCTTGGGATTCTGGCACCGCATCATCGAGGCGCTGGCGAATCTTGAAGGCCTTTTGCAAGGTAGAGGTGGAATGATTCATCGCCTTGGTAAACGGGCGGGTGCGCTCCGGTCCGAACTCAGATAGAGCGATATTGAGCTCTTCCTTGCCGCGGCGGATGGATTCATCCGTGGAGACCAATTCTTCCTGGGCCAACTTATCCAGGGTATTTAGCGGCAGCCGGTTTAATTGGTCGGTATCTTCTGGCGCAATCTCGCGGGCAGACTCTAAAGTCTTAGCCTGATTCTTCTTTGTATTGCGGCGAGAGTAGTACCAGACGCCACCGCCTGCAGCGATGATGGCGGCGGCGCCACCGCCCAGCCAGGCTATGCCGGAGGAATCAGAGGAGCTGGAGGTGCCAAGGGCGGCATCGGCAAGCGCGATCGCGGAAGCGCCGTATTCCTCTGCGGATAGCTTGCTGTAGGCGGCATCATACATCTGATCCAGGCGGCCCTCGGGCCATTGATCGCCGGTCTGCACGCCCACTTGGCGCTCGTTCACACCAACGACGTAGGCCGCGGAATTCGGGCCCTTCTCGTTGACGATGCTGCGGGCATAGCTTTCCGGATCAGTGCCAAGATCGTTTGCGAAGACAATAAAGATAATGAGCGACTGGTCTTTTTGCAGCTGGGTGATCTTCTCATTGATCTCCCTAATTTCCTCGGTGCTTAAGACCCCTGCCTCATCATTTACCCTGTCTGTCACCGCCGCCGTATCCGGGGCTTGGGCGATGGTAGTGGTCTCCGCGGCTAGGGCCTGGCCTGCGCCAATGGAGGTGCAGCCGAGCAAAAATGCCGCGATGGTAGCGCGGCCGATTCGTGCACTAAGATTCATGCCCACAACCATACCTGCCCGAACGCCCAATCCGGAGAACCTCCTTCGCAGGCAGTAGGGTGGGAAGCATTGTGAAATACGTCGTTGTTTTAGGCACCGCGCAATACGATGGCCGCCCCTCCCGCATCCTGGCCGGGCGCCTGCGCCATGCCGGGGAGCTGGCCATTTCCCGCGGCCTGCCAGTGATTACCGTGGGCGGCCAGCTGCCCGGGGATCGGTTTACTGAGGCCGGGGTAGCTCGCGATTACTTGCGCGAGCACTTCCCTGAGCTGCAGGTTTCTGCCGTGGAAGAAGGCCTCGATACGCGCGAGTCCTTAGCTGCGGTTATCGATGCCCACGGGCTTGCCGATGCCATCATCGTCACCGATCCCTTGCATAGGTTGCGCACGTGGGTCATCGCCAAGCAGGAAGGGCTCAACGTCCAAGTGTCCGGCACGCCCTATTATCCCGCTCGGCGGTTTTCTAAGCCTTGGTGGCGCTACCTCGCGCACGAATGGGGCGGGTTGTTTTATATAGGTCTGTCCATCATTCTCTCTCCCCGGTGCGCGCGGGCTTGGAAAAGGCGCCTGTACCGCATCGAGCTGATGCTGCGGCCGAATCAGAAGCTGCGGCACGAAACGATGCAAAATAAAGACGCAGACCGCACGCTGGGGGAATAGACTAAAACGCCGTGTCTTATTCTTATGCTGCAGCTGATTTTGCCCGGCTGGCCGAAGAACGGCCTAAGGGGTCCACGATTAGCGATATCGAAGAACACCGCGGGGTATTCTCCCGCGACCGCGCCCGCGTCTTGCACTCGGCTGCGCTGCGGCGATTGGCGGATAAAACCCAGGTCGTAGGCCCACGCGATGGCGATACCCCGCGCACTCGCCTAACTCACTCGCTCGAAGTAGGCCAGATTGCCCGCGGCATCGGCGCAGGACTCGGGCTTGATCCGGATCTCTGTGACATGGCCGGGCTCACCCACGATATTGGCCACCCGCCCTATGGCCACAATGGTGAAAATGCGCTCAATGAGGTTGCACAAGGCGGTTTCGAGGGAAATGCGCAAACACTGCGCATCCTGACCCGCCTCGAGCCCAAAGTCCTAGTCGAGGACGCCGATGGCACCGCCCACAGCTTCGGTCTCAACCTCACCCGCGCCGCGCTCGATGGGGCCTGCAAATACCCCTGGACTAAGACCAATCCGGATGGCACCATCAACCGCAAATACGGCGCTTATGATGAGGACGCGGACCTTTTAGCGTGGCTGCGCGAAGGCCACAGCGATAACCGTAAGTGCATCGAGGCCCAGGTCATGGACTGGTCCGATGATATTGCCTATTCCGTGCACGACGTGGAAGACGGCATCATCTCCCAGCGCATTTCCTTGAACGTGTTGTGGGATTTGGTGGAGCTAGCCCACCTTGCAGAAAAGGGCGCCGAGGCCTTTGGCGGAACCGCCGATGAACTCTTGGAAGCCGCCGATAGCCTGCGCAACCTCGATGTCATCAACGCCCTTGGTAATTTCGACTACACCCTGCGCGATTATGCCAAGCTGAAAAAGATGACCTCTGAGCTGGTGGGACGCTATGTGGGCGCCACCATCGGTGCCACCTCGGAGGCGAATGCCGAGCTCATCAGTGCCAATAAGCTTGGCCGCATGCACGGTGACCTGCGCGTTCCTCCCTTGGCGCAGGCAGAGGTCAAGCTTTTAAAGACGATCGCCGTGCTTTATGTAATGGATGAACCAGCGCACTTAGCGCGCCAAGACCGCCAGCGCGAGCGCATTTACCGCGTCTACGATTACCTCGTGGCCGGTGCGCCCGGTTCGCTCGATGCCACCTTCCGCCTGTGGTGGGAGCAGGCTGATACCGACGCCGCTCGCGACCGCGCCATCATTGATCAGATCGCTTCCATGACCGAATCCCGCCTCGAGCGGCTGGCCCGCCGGAGCGCTGACCTTTCGGGGTTCTTGGGCTAATAGCATATGGGCCGTGGGCTCGGTCAGATGGTTCCGGCAGCGGCCTTTCTCTAAAAGTGCAACCTCCGCTGCTATTTTTGAGGCGGAAAAGTGATAATTGAGGGCGCACGATGCTCAGTTATTGCAGAGGACCTGTAGCATCCCGAAATGTCAGCATCTGCGGAGTAACAGCATCCGCAGACTAGCTAGCGGGCGAGCCTAACGCCTTCATCTTGGACAACGGCCGCGATGGCCGCGAAGTCATCCAATTCCATTTCCATATTGGCAGCCACGATGGTGGATACTTCATTCTTACGCAGGAAGTTAGCTAGATCCTCTAGGCTGCGCGGGCCACAATCCACACATCCATGGGTGCGTCCTAAGGCATTGAAGAAATCCGTACGGGTACGGATGGGTTCCGTAATTAAAATGCGGTGCACTATTAATCCTCTGCGTCCGGGATAGAACAGAATGTTTGGTAATGGTCGTCGGTGTAGTACCACACATCGGGGTCGACTTCGGTGCCGCCGCCGGTGACGATGCGCCTCGATCCGCGATGATTACTGCCAGGGGTTTCTACCGTGTACTCGCGGTAATAGTCCTGCGCCTGCTGGGGGAGGACGCCTTCATAATTGCCAAAATGGGAATTGTCTTTGTCGGGATAGTCATAAGGGCCGCCGGCGAGAATATCGTCTGCGGTTTCTTCGGCCTCGCTGGGAAGGGAAGAAATTGCGCAGGTCTCGTCCGTTGACGTTGCATCCTCGTTACCGCCGAGGTCGAAGCCAAAATAACTAGCGCCTGCGACGATGGCGAGTCCACCAAGGGCCACTGGAAGCGATTTCTTAGACGCTTTGGACTTGGACATGCTCCTTATTGTTGCAGGAAATATCTCCAAAACATAAACGTCCACCGCGTCAAGAGCAATATCCAAAATTGCCCCGTCCCGGGGGTGGGAATACTCGGCGAAAGGCTGCCCCACATGTGGGTAAAACACGGTGATTCTGTGTACTTGTTGAGCGGGACAACCCAATGCGACCATCCTGGCTTTGGCGGTTGAGCATTCGATAAATGGGCGGGGTAGTCTGTAGCCATGGCAAAGGGCAGAATTCCGGACAGTGATATCCAAGCTATCCGTGAACGCGCGCCTTTAGAAGAAATCGTGGGCGAATATGTGCAGCTCAAACCTGCCGGGCATGATTCTTTGAAGGGGTTGAGCCCTTTCAAGGATGAAAAGACGCCGTCCTTCCACGTCCGCCCGCAGCGCGGTTATTATCACTGCTTTTCCACCGGTAAGGGTGGCGATGTATTCAGCTTCCTGATGGAGATGGAACAGGTCTCTTTTCCGGAGGCCGTGGAAGCTGTGGCGCAGAAGATTGGCTACCACATTAATTACCAGGGTGGCTCGACCGGTGCCCGCAATGAGAAGCCGGGTACGAGGCAGCGGCTAATCGCGGCGAATAAAGCGGTGCACGAGTTTTACCGGAAGCAGCTGGAAACCCCAGAGGCGGCAACGGCGCGCAATTTCTTGCTGGACCGCGGGTTTAGCCGTGAGGTTATTTATGATTTCGAGTGCGGGTACGCTCCGGAAGGTTGGGACACCGCCACAAAGCACCTATTGCGCATGGGTTTTTCCTTTGAAGAGCTAGAGGCAGCCGGCATTTCCAAGATGGGAAAGCGCGGTCCCATTGACCGTTTCCACCGCCGGTTGCTGTGGCCTATTAAGGATCTTTCCGGCAACGTCATTGGCTTTGGTGCGCGCAAGCTCTTTGATGATGACAAGCTGGGCAAGTACATGAATACGCCCGAGACCATGCTTTATCACAAGTCCAAGGTGCTCTTTGGGTTGGATTTGGCCAAGCGCAATATCGCAGAAGGCCACCAAGCTGTGGTGGTGGAAGGCTATACGGATGTGATGGCCATGTACGCGGCAGGCATTAAGACTGCCGTGGCCTCGTGCGGTACGGCCTTCGGTGGGGAGCACCTGCAGGTGCTGCGCCGGCTCATGCTGGATGATTCCTATTTCCACGGCGAGCTCATCTACACTTTCGATGGCGATGAGGCGGGACAGAAGGCCGCGATGCGTGCCTTTGACGGAGAGCAGAAATTTACCGGACAATCCTTCGTCTCCGTAGCCCCAGACGGCATGGACCCGTGCGATCTGCGCCTTGAAAAGGGCGATGCCGCGGTGCGCGATCTGGTGGCAGACCGCATCCCCATGTTTGAGTTCGTCATTCAGTCAGTAATTGCTGATTTCCGGATCGATACGGCCGAAGGCCGCTTGCAGGCTTTGCGGCGGGCGGTGCCCATCGTCGCACAGATCCGTGACCAGCCCCTGCAGCGCGAGTACGCCCGCCGGCTTGCCGGCTGGGTGGGTTGGAATGATCCGGAAGAGGTGCTGCGCCAAGTGCGCGCGGAGGCAAAGAAGCCGAAGAAGGCGGACAAGCCGACGATTCGCCGCTTTGATAATGCACAGCCGCAGCCGGCGCAGCAGGATGTGCCCATGATCCATCCGCCAAACCCGAAGGAGACCCACCTGTGGCCGCAGCGGGAGGCGCTGAAATTGGCCTTGCAGATGCCAGAGGTCGTTGGCTCGTATTTTGATGGCATTACTGCCGATGCCTACACCAACGACGCCTACCGCATCGTGCGCCAAGCGATTTCCGCTGTGGGCGGGGCAGACAAGGGAGCCACCATGTCCGGAGTGGATTGGATTGCCGCCGTTGCCGGGGAAATGCAGGATCTTACGGGAAGGAATTTCGTCTCCGAGCTGGCAGTCGAGGCCATCCTGCCCACGGACGTGGGCGCAGAAAAATATGCGGATTCCGTACTCTCGCGGCTGCAGGAAACCGTCGTGGGTGATCAGATTGCGCAGCTGAAAGCCCAATTGGGCCGAATGCGGCCAACCGATGATGAGGCAGGCTATAACTCCGTATTCGCAGACCTCATTGCCTTGGAGCAGGCTCGCCGCGAGCTCAATGATCGCGCCTTTCGCGGTACCCCAGGTATATAAAAACCCCGGGCAAGCACTCGAGCGCTAGTTCAGGCGCTGCCCGGGGAGGGGTTTGCGGGGAAGGCTTTAGCCCTCATCGGGTTCATAAATCCGGTCGGCCTGTGGAGCCTGGTTCCCGCGAGCCTTGCCTTTGCCACGGCGCTTTTCAGAAAGGTCGTGGATTTCGCGCATGCGTGGCTCTGGATCCAGGCGGTTGGCTACCATCTTGCGCGCGGAACGCACCGCAGATTTGGTGGCGGGGGAGTTGACGGTCTTTTGGTAGGCGCTTTTCATTTGGTGGTAGCGCTTGCGGCCCGCCTTGGTGCCAAATACGTACCCTGCGGCGGCGCCGAAGACGAATTGGATCATTATTGACTAATTCCCCTTTATTCTATGCGAGCAAAAGTTCTTCTCTAGCTTACCGCGTATGTACGCTTTCGCGCCGAAATCGCCCGCTGGAACCGCCTTCCTGTTTTCATTGGCACCTATTCGCGCTAGGTTGAGTTAATGAGTCTTCATCAGCAGCGAGATTCGGCCATGGCCGCCGCAGTGGCATTTGCCGCGCTCGCCACGGCTGGCTTGTCCGCGCCTGGTGCTGAACCGTCCGAGGAAACACGGTTCTGGGTGGAGCAGGCTGGGGACATCGATTAGCTTGAGCGGTCATATAACTATTTGTTTAAAAAAGCGCTGAATAAGGTTAGTGCGCAGTTCATACTTCCTTAACGTTAGCTGGTTAGTGTGCAGAGGAAATCACTTCTAGCTGAAAGTTGCGATATATGACCCGTATTTTCAATCGTGGTGTTTCGCGTCGAGTACTTGCTCTCGGAGCGGCCGCCAGCTTCACCGTTGCTTCCTTTGCACCCGCTGCGCAGGCGGGTGAGCTTTCGTCCAAGGTGCCGCAGGTACAGGGTTCTAGCAGTGGATCCAGCATTGGCCCTTCTCCTGTGCAGCACCCAGGCGCGCCGGTTCCTCAGCCCTTTGGTGTGGACTATCTTGTGGGCTTTGAATCCGATATTTCGTCTTACCAATTTGGCAACTATTGGCAGGTTGTCCGCGGGTTTGACCAGATTAAGCACCAGCCAGAGGTCCTTGAAGAAAACATGGATAAGGTAGTGGCCATTAACAATGCGGCTGCCGATGACCCTGAGCTGATCGCCCGTGCGCAATCCGATGCCAAGGCAAGCTCCGGTGGGATGCTAGAAGCCATTTCGGACTCCATGGGGGAGAGCCTGGGCGGTGCATTCCGCGAAGCCTTGGCAGAGCATCGACTGCCAAAAACACAGTACCTGCTGGGCAATGGCTACGCCGCCCGTGCAGGTGGACTGGCTAGCTCCACCTTCGCAGAAAAGTACTACTTCCGTTATGACCGCCCATTCGTGCAGGCACCCGAGGCTATTAACCGCTACGAAGATGAGTCGAAGGATCTCTATTCCACCTCGCCGGCTTTCCCCTCCGGGCACACTAACCAGGCAACGTGGATCACCACTTTGATGGCCTCTATGCTTCCAGAGGTAGGCCCGCAATTAATGCTGCGCGGCGCCGAAGCAGGAAATCACCGCGTCGTTCTGGGTGTGCACTACCCATTGGACGTCATTGGTGGCCGCATGACTGGTCAAGCTGCGGCGGCGGATCGTTTGAACGATGACCGCATGCGCGATGCATTGCAGCAGGCTGCGCAGGAAATTCGTGAAGAGATTCAGTGGCGTACGGGCAAATCTGTAGAAGAACTCGTCGCACAGGATAAGGCCGATGGCAAGGAATACCGGTCCACTACAGATGCTGTAGACGAATACACGGATTTCTTGGATTATGATTTTACTCCAAGCAATCCGACGGATGCGCCGATGGTCGTTCCGCAGGCCGCCCCGGTACTACTCGCAGCTTCCCACCCGAACCTGACACCGGAACAGCGCGCCGAGGTGCTACGCCAGACCGCACGTCCTGCCGGCAATCCATTGGATTGGCAAGGCAAGGACGGCTCCTGGCAGCGGCTTAACGTGGCCCGCGCCATGGCGGCGCAAGTCAACGTTAATGCAGATGGCAGCGTGAGCGTCCAAGGCTAGCTTGGTCGCCCGCCCCCCGATACCGCCTAGGCCCTCACTGCGGGGACTAGGCGGTTTCGATTATGGCGGCAAGGCCCTGGCCGCCGCCGATGCACATCGTGACTAGCGCGCGCTTGCCGCCGGTGCGGCGCAGGTGGTGCGCGGCGGTAACCACGATGCGGGCACCGGTCGCGCCCACCGGGTGGCCCAGCGAGATGCCGGAACCGTTGGGGTTGAAGCGAGGATCTTCGGGGGAGATGCCCCACTGATCTAGTACCGCGAGGGCTTGGGCGGCAAAGGCCTCATTGAGCTCGATGAGGTCGAGGTCATCGAAGGTGAGATCGAGGCGGTCCATGACCTTGCGGGTGGCCTCAACTGGGGCAATGCCCATGCGCTCTGGTTCAACACCGGCCAGCGCCCAGCCCTTCACGGCCACCATTGGCTCGAGGCCGAGTTCGTCGGCTTTTTCACGGGTGGTCACGAGCACGGCGGCGGCGCCGTCGTTCTGGCCGGAGGCGTTACCCGCGGTCACCGTGGCCTCGTCGTCCTGCTTGCCCATCACTGGGCGCAGCTTGGACAGCTTTTCCACGCTAGAATCAGCGCGCACGTGTTCATCCTTGTCCACGATGATGGGATCCCCCTTGCGCTGGGGGACGGAGACGGGGACGATTTCGGCATCGAAAAGCGCCTGCTCTTGCGCGCGTGCGGCGTTGTGGTGGGAACGCACCGCAAGCTCATCTTGGTCCTCGCGCGACAGGGAACGCTCGCGGCGGAGGTTTTCGGCAGTTTCGATCATGCCGCTGGGGATGGGGTGGTTTTTGCCACCGGCGGTTTCGCGGGCCTCCTGAAGGCGATCGCGAAAGACCATGTTTCCGCCCTTAGCACCCCAGCGAATGTCACTGTCCACGGTGTATTCGGTGCGCGACATGGATTCGGCGCCGCCTGCGATGACCACCTCGGCTGCGCCGGTGGCGACGTGGGCGGCGGCGGTGACGATGGCTTGCAGGCCGGAGCCGCAGCGGCGGTCGAGCTGCATGCCGGTCACGGAGACTGGCAGGCCGGCATCGAGTGCGGCGACGCGGCCGAGGGCAGGCGCAGCCCCGTTGGGGGAGGCTTGGCCGAGGATAACGTCATCGATGATGTTCGGGTCGATGCCGGATTCTTCCACGATGGTGGATACCACCAGGCTGGCTAGATCCTGGACGGGGACGGATTTCAGCGCGCCGCCGTAGCGGCCGACGGGGGTGCGCTTGGGGTAGCACAGGACTACGTCTTGGGTTTGCATGGATTCTCCTTAGGAAATTTCGGTGGTAGTGAGATCGTGGGAAATGGCCGCGCACGTAGTGAGGAGCTCCGGGAGGATCTGCGCGGTGAGATCTTGGGTGGAATACACGGAGGTCTGGGTGGAAATGTTGATGGCCGCCACTGCGCGTCCGGTGCGATCCCGGATGGGAACGGCAATGGAGCGCAGGCCGATTTCTAGCTCTTGATCCACGATGACCCAGCCGCGCCGCCGCACCTCGCCGAGGCGGGCTCGCAGCGCGTCCTGGGATACCAGGGTATGCGGGGTGACCTGCTCGAGCGGAGCGGTGGTGGCGAAATACTCATCCAGCTCTGCCGGCGTTAAATCGGCGAGTAGCACCTGGCCCATGGAGGTGGCGTGCGCCGGGAAGCGCGTACCGATGGTGATATTGGTGGACATGATGCGGTGCGCTGCGGCGCGGGCGATATAGACCACGGTGTCGCGGTCGAGCACGCTTACAGAGCAGGACTCATCGAGTTTGGTGGATAACTCCCTCAAATGGGGCTGGGAAATATCCGGCAGGCCCAAGCTCGATAGGTACGAATAGCCCAGTTCCAAAACGCGCGGGGTGAGCCAAAAATCTGAGCCATCGGTGCGGGCATAACCTTCTGCGACAAGCGTGTGTAAAAAGCGACGTGCGGTGGCGCGCGCTAAGCCTGTGACCTCGGCAACCTGGGCCAGTGTTTGCCGCCGGCGTTCGTCATTGAACGAGTGAATGACGTTGAGTCCGCGGGCTAGTGATTGCACTACGGGGGTGTCTGCCACGGTGTGTCCTCCAAGCTATTTTCAGGGTTAAGTGGCCCAGGTCTCTTTAGTGTACCCGATAATGTTCGCATTCTGAACCCTTGTGCTGTCTGTGAACCACACGTAGTCTAAGGCCATGTTGAATAAAGTCATAGCCTCAGTAGAGGAGGCCGTCGCGGATATCCCGGACGGTTCCTCCATCGCGGTGGGCGGATTCGGCCTTGTGGGTATCCCGGCGCAACTCATTGCTGCGCTGCGTTCCCAAGGCGCGAGCGAGCTCACCATCATTTCCAATAACCTCGGTACGGATGATTTTGGCCTAGGCCTGCTGCTCAAGGATCACCGCATCGCCCGTTCCATCGGTTCCTACCTGGGAACCAATAAGGAATATGCACGTCAGTACCTCGAGGGTGAGCTCACTGTCGAGTTCACCCCGCAGGGTACCTTGGCAGAGCGCATGCGCGCCGGTGGCGCGGGCATTCCAGCCTTCTATACCAAGGCTGGCGTGGGCACGCCGCTTGCCGATGGCGATATTCCCACCCGCTACAACCCCGACGGCACCATTGCGGAGACCTCCGCACCGAAGGAAACCCGCGAGTTTAACGGCGAGCTCTACGTCATGGAAGAAGCCCTCACCCCAGACTTTGCCTTCGTCCACGCCGCTCGCGCGGATCGCTTTGGCAACCTCGCCTTTAATAAGACCGCCCAGAACTTCAACCCCGATGCGGCTAAATCCGCCGATATCACCATCGTGCAAGCGGAGCAGCTGGTCGAGGCCGTACCGTCCGCTGAGGTGGATGTGCCCGGAATCTACGTAGACCGCGTAGTGGAAGTGGGTAAGCAAGAAACCGGAATCGAATTCAGGACGGTGAGCAAGTAATGACCTGGTCACGCGAAGAAATGGCGGCACGCGCCGCACAAGAACTGGACAATGGTGACTACGTCAACCTGGGCATCGGCATGCCGACGCTCATCCCCGGCTACCTGCCAGAGGGCCGCGAGGTGGTCCTGCACTCTGAGAACGGAATCTTGGGCGTTGGTGCCTACCCTGAAGAGGGCAAGGTGGATCCGGAGCTAATCAATGCCGGTAAAGAAACCATTACCGAAGCCCCTGGTGCATCCTTCTTCTCCTCGTCCGAGTCCTTTGCCATGATCCGCTCCCGCGCCATCGATGTTGCGGTGCTCGGCGCCATGGAGGTATCCCAGTTTGGCGACCTAGCCAACTGGATGATCCCCGGCAAGATGGTGAAGGGCATGGGCGGTGCGATGGACCTAGTGCATGGAGCCAAGCGCATCGTGGTGATGATGCAGCACGTATCCAAGCACGGCGATTCCAAGATTCTGGCGGAGTGCCAGCTGCCGCTGACCGGCGCTCGCTGTGTGGATCTGATTATCACGGACCGCGCCGTATTCACCGTGGACGAGCTGGAGGGCCTGACACTTATCGAGGTCGCCGAGGGCGAAACCGAGGAGTCCATCCGCGAGGTCACGGACGCACCCTTTAAGGTAGCGCTCGACTAATTAGTTGTGGACGTGAAAAATCGCCGCTTCCCGGGAAAGGCTGGGAAGCGGCGATTTAGTGTTCCGTGAGTGGATTAGACATCGCGCAGGTCCACGCCCTTGGTTTCAGGCAGGATGTACATGCTGATAAGCGTCAGGATGCACAGTGCGACGACGTAGAAGCCGGAAGCCCAAGTAAGGCCGTGGGCCACGAACCACTGGTAGATATACGGTGCGGTACCGCCGAAGACGGCAACGGACAGCGAGTAGGCCAGGCCGATGCTGCGGGTGCGCTGAGCGGTGGGGAAGACCTCGGACATGATGGAGGACAACAGCGCGCCGCCGGCAGCAACGATGACTACGCCGATGGTGGAGGCCACCAGCAGGGTCCAGGGGCGTTCATCGATGAAGTTCATCAGTGGAATCTGCAGGATGGCTAGGCCAATGGCACAGATATAAATGACGGGTTTGCGGCCGATCTTATCGGACAGGCTGCCCCACAGCGGGAGGGCGATGAGACCAGCGGTCTGTGCGGCCACGGTGACCCAATAAGCACCCTGAGTGGACATGCCCTCGTGGCTAATGGCGTAGGTGGAAACATAGGAGGTCCACGTGTAGTGCGAGGCTGTAACGCCGGAGACCATACCCACGACGAGCAAGATATTCTGCCATGCCGGGCGGGCAACCGAAGCCGGCTTTTCCGAGTTCACGGACTTCTTGGTGCGCTTCGGAGCCTCAACGGTGGGCTCGGCGCTATCGATTTCCTGGAAGTGATCCGATTCCTTCATGTGGCGGCGCAGGTACAACGCGATCAGCGCAGCGACGGCACCCAAGAGGAACGGAATGCGCCAGCCCCAAGCACCAATCTGCTCGTCCGTCAGAACCAGCGAAATGCCGCCGCCCAGGACATAGGCGATGACCGAACCACCGAAGATGGAGACATAGACCATGGAACCCCAGCGGCCGCGGTGGGCGTTCGGAGCGATCTCGGGGATGTAGCTATTGGCGGCTGCGGATTCACCGCCGTGAGCAAAGCCCTGCAGCACGCGGATGAAGAGCAGACCGACAGAAGCCCAGATGCCAATGGATTCGTAGGTGGGCAGCAAGCCGATGAGGACGGAGGCGCTGGCCATCATGATGATGGTGGTCATCAAGACGGTCTTGCGGCCGCGCTGGTCAGCGATGCGGCCAAAGATGATGCCGCCCAGCGGGCGGACCAAGAAGCCAACGGCGAAGACACCGAAGGTGGCAAGCAGTGCGGAAGCAGGATCGCCCTTGTCGAACATCGCCGCGGCGATAAATGGGGCGAAAACCGCATAGGAGCTCCACTCGTACCATTCAAGGACCTGGCCGGTCAGGCTGGCTGCGAGGGATTTGCGGTCCGTTTTGGTTGAGCCCGATGGCGAAGTGGGTGTGGGGCTCGGCGGGGCGGTAGAAGTCAATGTTCCTCCTAGGGATAGGTCCGAAATATTGAAGAAGATATTACGCACATCACACTTCGATTAGTCCGCGATGTGGACCACGAAAATCCCGGCACTATCGAGGTGGATTTGGTTACTGGCTAGAAACTGCATGTCTTCCACCACTTTTTAGGGGAGGAGGCCGAAAAAACTACGCGTTCGCCAGGTGAACAGTAGTGCGCACTGTGACCCCGTATAGGGGTATTTGGGCAAATTCTTTGCCGTGACGAGCTTGGAATTCGCAGGAAAAGGACATTTCTGGCCGGATTTCCAGCACCGAGAATTTAGGTGTGGTGTAGCGTGTGAGCCACGACACGGAAGGTTTTCGAAGAGTCTTGAACCACCAAAGTGAACCATCACTGTGAACCAACCGAGTCTTTCCGGAGCCACACCCTAAGGAGGGATTTATGACTGCTCTTAGTCCCGAGGAACTAAGCACAGAAGGCCTCGCCGAAATCATGGCCGCGGGCGGACGCCCAGCCGATAGCGAGCGCAAGATCAACATCATCGATACCACCCTGCGTGATGCGCACCAGAGCATCTGGGCCACCCGCATGACCACGAGCCACATCCTTTCGCTGTTGGATGACATCACCAACGCTGGTTTCGAGCACGTGGACTTGGTAGCGCCCATCCAGTTCGACGTCTCCGTGCGCTACCTCAAGGAAGACCCGTGGGAGCGCGTTCGCCTCGTGCACGAGAACGCCGCGCCGGGCACCAAGTTCCGCGCCCTCATTCGTTCCAAGAACCTGGCTTCCTTCGACTTCCTGCCGGATGACGCCATCTTGAACTGGACCGAGCGCCTCTACGCCAATGGCTTCCGTGTGATCGGCTCCTTCGATGGCTTGAATGACATCGACAACATCGACCAGGGCCTCAAACTGGCCAAGGAACTCGGTGCCGAAACCTTCGGCGCATTGTCCTACTGCTTGAGCCCAGTGCACACCGATGACCTGTACAAGCGGAAGGCCACGGAGCTGCTCGAGCGCACCGATGTAGACCGCATCATGCTGAAGGACGCCGGCGGTCTGCTTACTCCGGACCGTTTGAAGACCCTCATCCCGGCGATCCGCAGCTCCATCGGTGACGTACCGCTCGAGGTTCACACCCACTCGCTGACCGGCCTGTCGCCCCTTTCCTACCTCTTCGCGGCGGAATTGGGCGTGGATTCCATCCACACCTCCATCGCTCCTCTGGCTAATGGCCCGGGACAGCCGGCCACCCAGGCCTTGGTGCGCGACCTTCGCGCACTGGGTTACACGGTGGACGTCGATGATGAGCGCATCGATTCTGCCAGCGAGCGCATTCAGGAAATTGCCGATACGGAAGATAAGCCAGTAGGCGTTCCGCGCGCATTCGATGGCCTGCACTACATGCACCAGCTACCCGGCGGCATGCTTACCAACTTCGAATCCCAGCTGGAAACCGCTGGATTGGGTGACCGCTTCGAAGAGCTGCTGTACGAGGTAGCTCGCGTCCGTGAAGAGCTCGCATACCCCATCATGATTACGCCGTTTGCCCAGTTCGTGGGTACCCAGGCCGTCATGAACGTGATGACGGGTGACCGTTACTCCGTGGTCCCGAACGAGATTAAGAAGTACGCCTTGGGTTACTACGGCGAGCCGCTCGCCCCGCTGGACCCAGACGTGCTGGAGAAGATCATGGCCAACGGTTCCTCCGAAATCACGGAGGAAATCCCAGAACTCAAGCCGGTTCTGCCGGACCTGAAGAAGGCTCACCCGGACGAGGACATCGACACCCTGCTGCTTCGCGTGATGTTCGCCGGCAGCCAGGTCGATGAGATGAAGCGCTTTGTGGCCGAAGGCCGCGGCGGCGAGGGCGAAGGCGTCAAGGGCGGCGTCCTTACCTCCCTGGTACAGCAAATCTACGACTCTTCCGATACCACCGACTTCCACCTCAAGACTTCCGACTTGGAAATCAACCTCACCAAAGGAGAAAAGTAATCATGACTGATTCCACCAACTTGCACGACCTGAAGTCCCTGCTGAAGTGGGCCAACCTTTCTGATGACATCCAAGAGCTGCAGATTAAGTACGGCGATGTCGAGCTCGCGATGTCCCGCACCCCGGGCGGCCTGAACCGTCCGGCGCCGGCTCCGGAAGCCGCTCCGGCCGCAGCTCCAGCAGCAGCACCAGCACAGGAAGCCGCACCGGCTTCCGCGCCTGCCGCTGAGCCTGAGTCCAAGCCTGCTCCTGCACAAGAGGAAGCACCGAAGGAAGAGCCACAGGCTTCCGGCTCCGGTGAGCCGTCCGCAGAGGGCGAGACCGTTAAGGCTCCCATGGTCGGTACCTTCTACGCTGCTCCGAAGCCGGGCGCAGATCCGTTCGTCAAGGTCGGCGACGAGGTCGAGGTTGGCCAGGTGTTGTGCATCGTCGAGGTTATGAAGCTGATGAACAACATCGAGTCCAAGGTTGCCGGCACCGTGAAGGAGATTCTCGTTGATAACGAGGACGCCGTGGAGCACGGCCAGCCCATCATGGTCATCCAGCCGAAGTAATCGACCTGGAGGAAAATATGTCAGATCTATTAGGTAGCGTGCTCATTGCTAACCGCGGTGAGATTGCGCTTCGCATCATTCGCGCCTGCAAGGAATTGGGCATCAAGTCCATCCTTACTTATTCCGAAGGCGATAAGGACTCCTTGCCGGTAAAGCTCGCCGATCAAGCAGTCTGCATCGGCCCAGCGAATGTTTCCAAGAGCTACAACAGCCCCGAGCTGGTTATTTCTGCCGCTATGGCGTACAAAGCGGATGCCATTCACCCTGGCTACGGCTTCTTGTCCGAAAAGCCGGACTTTGTCCGCATGGTGGAAGAAGAAGAGATCGGCTTTGTTGGCCCTTCGGCTGAGCACATCGGCTTGATGGGTGACAAGATCGCAGCTAAGCGCATCGCTAAGTCCGCCGGTGTTCCCACCGTACCGGGCTCCGATGGTGTGGTCACCGAGTTCGACGAGGCGCTTGAGGTTGCCCGCGAGACCGGCTTCCCGCTGCTGATTAAGGCTGCCGCCGGTGGTGGTGGACGCGGTATGCGCGTCGTGGAATCCGAGGACACGCTGGAAAAGGACCTCAACGAGATCATGAACGAGGCTGAGTCCGCGTTCAATGACCCGTCGGTCTACATTGAGCGCTTCTTGACGGATATCCGCCACATCGAGATTCAGGTGCTGGCAGATGGCGAAAATGCCGTCGCTCTGGGAGAGCGCGACTGCACTTCGCAGCGACGCAACCAGAAGCTCATTGAGGAAGGCCCTTCGCCGGTGCTGACTGATGAGCTGCGCCAGGAAATGCAGGAAGCCGCGATTAACCTGTGTAAAGAGGTGAAGTACAAGAACGCCGGAACTATCGAGTTCGTCTTCGATAACACCGAGGATAAGTTCTACTTCATCGAGATGAACACCCGCATCCAGGTTGAGCACCCCGTAACGGAGATGATCACCGGTGTGGACCTCATCAAGGAGCAGTTGCGCATTGCCTCCGGGCAGAAGTTGTCCATCACCCAGGATGATGTGGAGATTCGTGGCCATGCCATCGAGTGCCGCATCAACGCCGAGGATCCGAACCAGAACTTCGCGCCGCGGCCGGGCAAGATCGAACACTACCGCGTGCCAGGTGGTTTCGGTGTGCGCATGGATACCCATATCGAAACGGGCTACACCATTCCGCCGTTCTATGACTCCATGGTGGGCAAGCTCATCGTATGGGCAGAAGACCGCGATGAGGCCATTACCCGTATGCTGCGCGCCATCGACGAGCTGCAGGTAGAAGGCGTTGTCACCACGGCGCCATTCCAGGCCATGCTGTTGGACAGTGAAAAGTTCCGCAGCGGCGAGTTCAACACTGGTTATGTTGCCAAGCTGCTGGAAGGTACCGACTCCATCCCTACGGATGACTAAACCCGGCTCCTTCTAGCGAGAGAGTGCAGGTTCCGCTTTGTGCCGGCCTGCACTCTTTTGCATTTTAAGTCTCTAAAATTACATCTCTATGTCACGCCTAGTCCCAGGCTTTGCTTAGACCCAAACCTGTGGGGAAGGAAAAACAATGTTGGTTATCGCCGCCATGCTGGTCGGCGCCATCGTCCCGGCGCAAACGGCCATTAATACGCGTCTGCGCGAGTCCGTGGGCTCGCCCATCGCCGCCGGGTTCTTCTCCTTCATTATCGGCTTTGCCGTCTCCGCCATCCTCGCGCTCATTGTCACCGGTGATGCGATACCGGACCTAGCGCTGGCGGCTGCGCAACCGTGGTGGGTGTGGCTCGGCGGCTTTATGGGCGTGGCCTTCATCGTGGGAAATATCCTGCTCTTCCCGCGCATCGGCAGCGTAGAGACCGTCATTCTTCCCATCTTGGGCCAGGTAACGATGGGCCTAATTTATGACCTGACCGGCCTCTTTGAATCGCCGTTGGTGCCGGTCGGCCCGCTGCGCGTCCTCGGCGCGCTCATCGTTGTGGGCGGCATCGCCTTGGTATTAGAAATAGGCCGGGGTGCCGTCACCACGCGCGCGCAAGCCACCGGGATTTCGCTGTGGCTGTGGCGTGTCTTCGGTGTGCTCATCGGCATGGGCTCCGCCACCCAAACCGCCGTCAACGGTTACCTGGGAGGTGCGTTGCATAGCCCCATGCCCGCCAGCGTCATTTCCCTGGGCGTTGGAGTGATTCTATTGGCCCTGCTCACCCTGGGGTGGAAGGCTCCCCGTCGTGCCCTTTTGAGCGGTATCGCACCCGGGCCTTGGTGGATGTGGCTCGGCGGTGTGCTCGGCGCGCTCTTTGTGGTGGGAGGCGCGACGCTGTCGCCCATGATCGGCACCGGCACGACGGTTATCGGCTCACTGGTGGGCTCAATCATTTGCGGCCAGGTCATTGAGTCGTTGGGCTGGGGCAATGCCGAGCGCGGCCTGCCGCCGGTACACCGCATCATTGGCTTGGTCTTGGTCATCATCGGTGTGATTATGGTGCGCGCCCTATAGGGAGGTGCTGCGCTTGCCGATGCCCCAATTTTCCCAGCCCAGCTTCCTCGCTCGAGCAGCGTATGGGGGCTGGGTTTATTGCCGCCAGCGCTCCAAGGTGAGCTTGGGGCTTAGCGCGCGGGAGACGCACGGGGCGAAGGCCCCATCGGCATACATTTGCGCGTCATAGACGGAATCGCGGTGATCTGGTTCGCCGTCGACCACGCGCATGATGCAGGTGCTGCACGTGCCTTCCAGGCAGCGCGATTTTACGGGTAGATCGAGTTCCTCAAGGACCTCTAGGACCGTCTTATTCTCTGGGATTTCTACTGTCTCGCCGCAAAATTCTACTTCGAACGGGCCGTCGCCGGCTCCGGCGTTTTTCTCACCGGACAGTGCTTTTAGATCGGGGTGGAAGTTCTCCCAGTGAAAAGCGTGCTCGGGTAAATACTCGAGCGCGACTTCTTTCGCGGAATCCATGAAACCTTGCGGGCCGCAGACATAAAAGGCCGTCTCCTTCGGCGCTTGGCCCAGCAGATGCCGGTAGATATCTGCCTGCTTTTCGCGTGATCGGCCAAAGACCTCAATGAGCTTATCGCCGCAGGTTTCGCGCAATTGCTCGAGCAGCACCGCATGGTGTTCATCGCGTGCGAAAAAGAGCACGATATACGGCTTGTTCTCGCGCTCGAGGGATTGGGCCATCGAGAGCATGGGGGTAATGCCCACGCCGGCGCCAACCAAGACGTAGTAGCCGGCGTGTGCCACGAGCTCGAAGTTATTAAATGCCTGCGAGATTTCAAAGCTATCTCCGCAGCGCAGTTTGAGCATCGCAATCGATCCACCCGTGGAGTTTTCCTCCCGCTTTACCGCGACGCCGTACGTTGGCCGTTTTTGTTGGCCAGCGGCAGGAGTAGAGGAATCGGTCAGCTCAAAAACCGAGTATTGCCGGGTAAGCATCTCGCCATTTGCTCCCGGGAGGGTGATATCGACGTGGCAACCGGGGGAGTATTCAGCAAGCGGAGCATCACCGTCCAGCGAAAATTCGATGACCGCAAGGTCATCGGCTACGGCGGTGACGTTTTGCACCGTGGCGGTGGTGGAGGGGGCATCGGCAAGCTGGGGTGCAGGTTGGGAAGGAGAACTAGGCATAGGGGTGAATAGACCTCGCTTTCGTGGCTGTGGTTCATTGCCAATTCACTGTATGTAATGCACGTCATGGTACAGCCTAAAGGGAGATACAGGTTACAAAAGCGTTCGCATAGCGGACACGTGTGCGCTTAGTACACCTATATGGGGTGAGCAGGCAAAAGGTTTGCAAAATCTGCCAAGGTTGCCATTTTTGCTATTTGCGCAGGAGAGGATAGGTGCTGTGAAGGCGGGTGTAGCGGCGGTTCTGACGCCCGGTAATTTCCTGGAAAATTGGATACAAAATTCATTGCAGTGGAGGGCAATGTCTCTATAGGCTTACGGACACAGCTAGATGGTGAACTAGACCACATAATCAGGAAATGTGTGTGGTGTAGCACCAAGATTGGAAAGGTTGTTCACTCCCCATGACTGCTCCTACCGAAACTCGGACGGAACCAAAGGTTCTGCCCATGTCCGATAATCCCTATGAGGATTTCCGCTACTTCTACCGCGATGGCATGGATCTCCGCCCATCGCCGAAGCGCCGCGTGGACAAGCCCGGCTGGTCCACCTTGCGCCACAATATCTTTGACCACTGGCACACCGTCCACGATGAGTGGGAAGGTTACGACACCCCGCAAACGCGTTTGCTCGATGATCACATGTGGCAAACCGATGAGCAGGGTGCCGCTTTGGCGGAGTCCTTCCGCCGCGATGGCGCAAAGGAATCGCGCGCCAAATTTGAGCAGGCGCTGAATGAAGGAATCGAGACCGTTGAGGATCCATCACCGGAATTGGTGGCCTTCTTCGAACAGGTCGATAATATCCCAGACTGGATCGACCTCGAAGCCGCTGAGCGCGGGCGCGTAGCCTATTACAACGCCACCCCGAGCGCGGACCTTCTCACCTTCAACTTTGGCTACTGGGCCACCACCATGGAAGACCGTACCTCTGCGGCAACGGGTGAGACCGGGATGTTCGAGTTTAAGGCGATGCAACGTGCACTGGAGACCTCCAAGTTCTTCGTGGACTTGGGTAAACAGGACGTCTTCGACCGCTTTGGGGAAGGCCGCAAGTCCGCAGTCCACGTCCGCCTTCTGCATGCCCAGGCAAACCGCGGTTTGGAAAAGCTTTGGGGCAAGGAGCACTATAACGAATTTGGCCGCCCCATCGGTTCTAGCTTCTTGGTCTCCGGCGAAGGTTGGTTCGCGCTCATGCCGCTGGCCATCGACGAGCTTTTCGGACGCCCCCACTCCGGCCAGGACTGGGACGACGTCGCGCAGTACTGGGCATATGTGCTGTACATGATGGGCGGGGAAGAGCGCATCATCCCCAAGACCGGCGATGAGATGCGTAAGATGACTGACTTCATCTACGCAAACGGCGGGCGTTCTTCGACGTACCACCAGCGGGTGGCTACGGCACTGATGTCCATCGTGGAACAGATGAATCCGGACCTGCCACTAGAAATGTTGGGCTCGCTGGCCACGCTGGTGGGAGAAGAGGACACCAAGTTCATGGTGGAAGGAACTCGCTGGGCCGATATGGACTTTTCCCAGGCGGCCAAAGACTTCGAAGCCAAGGCGCGCGCGGAGGCAAAGGAAGCCCGCGAAGCCGATGAAAAACCCGGTGCGGAGGAATACAAGAAGCACAACGCCGCGCAAGGTCGCCCGCTGTGGATCAATGCGTTGGAAGAAGTGCAAGAGCACATCAATAACCATGAGCCAGACGTCAAGGCGGAGTGGACTCTGCACGATGACTCCAAGGAAGCCCGCCGGAACTAGCCTCTGCGCTTGCTGCTAGTTACCAAGGCCTAATAATAAGAAAGGGAATAAAACACAATGACTGCTCCCACAGATACTTCTGACGTTGCCAACACGTCGCAGGCGGAACCGAAGGTTCTGCCCATGTCCGATAATCCCTATGAGGATTTCCGCTACTTCTACCGCGATGGCATGGACCTGCGCCCGGCGCCGAAGCGTCGCACCGCGACGCCAGGCTGGTCGGAGCTTCGGCACAATGTCTTTGACTCCTGGCACACGGTAGAAGATGAGTGGGCAGGCTACCACAGCCTGCAAACCAAGCTTCTCGATGACCACATGTGGCAGACCGACGAGACCGGCGAAAAGCTGGCGGAGGCCTTCCGCCGCGACGGTGCCAAGGAATCGCGCGCCAAGTTTGAGCAGGCGCTCAACCACGGCATCGAGACGGTAGAGGACCCGGCCCCGGAACTGGTGGACTTCTTTAAAGAGGTAGACCGCATTCCGGAGTGGCTGGATCTCGAGGCCGCAGAGCGCGGCCGCGTGGCCTACTACAACGTCACACGCACCTCAGAGGTTCTGGCTATTGCCTTCGCGTACTGGGCCACCACGATGGAGGACCGCACGTCGGCGGCCACGGGTGAGACCGGGATGTTCGAGTTCAAGGCCATGCAGCGCTCTATTGAAACTGCGCAATTCTTCACGGACTTGGGCAAGAAGGACGTCTTTGACCGCTTCGGTGAAGGCCGCAAGGCTGCCGTGCGCGTGCGCCTGCTGCATTCCCAGGCCAATCGCGGTTTGGAGAAGATGTGGGGCAAGGAGCACTACAACGAATTCGGCCGGCCAATCGGCTCCAGCTTCCTGGTCTCCGGTGAGGGATGGTTCGGGATGATGCCGTTGGCCATCGACGAGCGCTTTGGCCGCCCGCACTCCGGCCAAGACTGGGATGATGTGGCCCAGTACTGGGGATATATCCTTTATATGATGGGTGCTGAAGAGCGTCTCATCCCCAAGACCGGCGATGAAATGCGCAAGATGACGGATTATATCTACGCCAATGGCGGATATTCTTCCACCTACCATGAGCGCGTTGCCACCGCGTTGATGAGCATTCTCGAAACCATCCACCCGCTGGTCCCCAATGTGGCTTTGGGTGCGCTGACCACCATCTGCGGTGTGGAAGACACCAAGTTTATGGTCAAGGGCACGCGTTGGGAAAAGGTGAACCTCAAGCCGTGGGCCCTGCTCTATCAGGGGGCAGCGCGGGCAGAGGCCAAGGCTGCCCGCCTGCGGGACAAGCTGCCGGGTGCGCAAAAAGCAAAGATTAAGCGCGCTAATAAGAATAAGCCGCCATGGTCCGATGTCACCGCGGTGATTAAGGCGCACATCGCGAAAAACGAGCCAGAGACCAAGTCCGATTACACGCTGCACGATGACTCTAAAGAAGCTCGCAGCTAACCCATCTCCACAACATTCTCAGAGGAGAACACCATGACCACCAATATGTCCCTAGGCACCGTAGGCGAGTGGCCTGCCGGTCGCGGCGATAAGGAAGAATTCATCGCCTCCTTTGGCAAAGAGCGCGCTGACCGCTACCACGAGGCTTTCTGGAAGATGGACCCAGTAGCCGATGCGCTATTTACCAGCGGCCACACCGTCAAGGAAATCATGCCTAACCTGCGCGATGCCCTCGCTCGCGGTACCGCGAACGAGGACACCTTGCCAGAGGTTGCTGCCCTCATCGAGGACATGACCAAGGCCCTCGACGGCATCGATGCAGAGAAGTTGGAGCGCGGGCGCCGCGTCTACTTGTCCATCCCGCCGCTCAGCCACGGCCTGGCGCTGGGCCCGGGCTCGCTGGTCCACACCTATTCTACCCCGGCGATTGCAGACTTGCTGGTCAATACCGGTGAGCTTACTGATGGCGCCGTCAAGCGCCTTGCCTACACCACCAACTGGACGTATTCGCTCTACCTGCCGGATGCCCTGCAGCCTGGTGGCGAGGGTTTCATGCACACCGGCATGGTGCGCGCCATCCACGCACACGTGCGGCGCGTGCACACCCGCAAGGAACTGGACTACTCCCACTACGGTGCGCCGATCAGCGAGTTCGACATGCTGCGCACCTGGTTCGACTTCACCTATATTCCGTACGCCGGCCTGCGAAACATGGGGTGGAAGCTCACCGCGGAGGAAGAGAAGGACGCGTTCTACCTGTGGAAGATCGCCGGTCGCATGCTGGGCATTTCTACGGACCTTTTCGAAGGCGAAGATGGGGTAGAGGCTTCCCAGAAGACCATGGACGCCATCCACACCGTCGACGGCGAGATCAACGAGTCGGCCCGCAAGCTCGTCGATGCCCTCATGCACGGATTCGTCGTCAATGCTAAGGAACTCACGGGTATGCCCGATGACACCTTGGCGGACTGGACCGCTGCACACGTGCGCATCATTCACGGCGATGAGGTCGCCGATGCCTGCGGCGTGGACAACTCCGTGATGCGCCCCATCCTGGAAATGCAGGCTCCGCTGGTGCAAGAGCGCTTTGACCTCCTCCGCCAAGATCCGGAGGCGCTCGAGGCGGAAATCCAAAAGAATGAGGAGGCGGTGCGCCAGATGCTCACCCGCGATGCCACCTATATGAAGCAGGATGAGGGCATCAAGATGAAGGACGGCTCGGTCGTCGCGGCCTCCTAAAAGAATCCCCATTTTCATGGGTGACACGTCAATAGAACTTGAGTATTCTTGTGGGCAGGCGCACACGAAGCGTGTTCGCCACCACAGTGATTCCAAGAAACCAATTAGAAAGGGATCCATTAATGTCTAAGGATTTTGCGGTAACTAACCCCGCTACCAATGAAGTAGTAGAGAAATTCGACACCCTTACCAATGAGCAGGTGCAAGAGGTTCTGGCTAAGTCCAACGAGGCTTTCCAGACCTGGCGCGAGACCCCAATTGAGGAGCGCGCCAAGATTGTGTCCCGCGCAGCGGAACTGCTCAAGGAGCGCAAGGGCGAGCTGGCCAAGATTGCCGCACAGGAGATGGGTAAGTCCACCCCAGAAGGCGAGTGGGAAATTAACTTTTCCGGCGACATCCTGCAGTTCTACGCAGACAACGCCCCAGAGCACAACAAGGACCAGCCGGTTGACGTGCCAGGCGGCAAGGCCACCCTCCGCCGCCTGCCCATTGGTACCCTGCTGGGCATCATGCCGTGGAACTACCCCTTCTACCAGGTCGCCCGCTTCGCTGGTCCGAACCTGATGAACGGCAACTGCATCATCTTGAAGCACGCCGAAATTACCCCGAAGTCCGCTGCAGCCATCGAGGAGATCTTCCGCGAGGCTGGCCTGCCAGAGGGCGTGTACATCAACGTATACGCCGACCACAAGCAGATTGAAGAGATCATCGGAGACAAGCGCGTTCAGGGCGTATCCCTGACCGGTTCCGAGCGCGCCGGTGCCGCCGTGGCCGAGATCGCCGGCCGCAACCTGAAGAAGGTTGTGCTGGAGCTTGGCAGCACCGACCCCTACATCATCCTGGATGCAGCCGATGTCACCAAGGCTGCCGAGGAAGCTTGGGTCAAGCGCATCGAGAACGTTGGCCAGGCTTGCACCTCCAACAAGCGCATCATCGTCATGGAAGACATCTACGACGAGTTCGTCGATGAAATGGTCCGCATTGCTGAGGGTATGAAGCAGGCTGACCCAACCCAGCCGGGCGAGAACCAGTACTACCCAATGTCCTCCCGCGAAGCCGCAGAGAACTTGGACAAGCAGGTCAAGACCGCTGTGGACAACGGCGCTAAGGTTCGCACTGGCGGCAACCTGCACGAGACCGCTGCGTACTACGAGCCGACCGTGCTTACCGATGTCCCCGTTGGTTCCGACTCCTACTACGAAGAGTTCTTCGGCCCAGTAGCAGAGATCTACAAGGTTTCCTCCGAGAAGGAAGCCGTAGAGCTGGCCAACAACTCCAACTACGGCCTGGGCGGTGCCGTCTTCTCCGATGACACCGAGCGCGCCACCAAGGTTGCTGACCAGATCGAGACCGGCATGATTCACGTCAACTTGGGCCAGTACTTCTCCCCAGTACTGCCATTCGGTGGCGTTAAGAACTCCGGCTTCGGCCGCGAGCTCTCCGTCTTTGCACTGGACGAGTTCGTGAACAAGCAGTACCTCTACATCAACGACTAATTACTCGTTGACGCTCACTCAGCGCTCCCTGAGCCTGCGGCGAGTGCATAGAGTGCAGTAGGGAAGGGGCCTAGCCTTGATGGGCTAGGCCCCTTTTCCTGTCCCCGTTGTGCTTAACCCGCATCTTCCGCAACCCTCTGAACTCAAGCTGTGTGGCGCATGCGAAAAATCCCGCTCAGCGCGATGCTGGGCGGGATGTACTGTGCTCCTCCAACCGGGTTCGAACAAGTTACAGTGATAAGCCAACAAGAGGTGGTGAGGCGTCGTGTCGACTAGTGCAGGAATTACTACCGATGCTCCCGTTGGTCGGGTGCTGACGATTTTGTCTGATATTGATAGGGTGCGTGAACTCGCTTATGACAATGATCGGGACTGCTACCGATTCGTTATGGATGGCGGGGCTTCGGCTACGTTGTCCGAAGAACTAAAAATCTTCGACGATGAAATCGAGACTTGTTTCGCCATTTATGAGTCAGAGGATTTAAGTGCACAGCGTTTTTTGTTTGATGTTCTTTCTAGCTTGTTGAACTTTCGGGTAACCATGTTCGCACCTGATTCTGATGAAGTGGTGGCGGAGTCAAACGGCTACTAACGAAAAGCCTCCGCTAATCTAATCTGAATCTTTTGGGATTGCCCGCAAATCGTGGACACGTAGTGGAGCTACCTAGTGGTTAGGCGGCTATTTCTTTTCTGCTGGTGGTTGGGCCTGACTCCCGACGTGTCCACTTTCTGGGGGTTAGGCCTCTTAGGCCGCACCCGATTACCAGCAGCCCGCAATCCGCAGGGCGCGCCCATCGACAGGCCCCAAATGCCGAGCCGCCACCGGCAAAACGATCATGCAATTCCACGACATGCACGACAGGAAACCGCCCTAAACCACCCGAAACTGCCCAGTAAACGAAAATGATGAAACCCCTCCCACCGGCGTTTTGCAGGTAAAAGGGGGCTAAGAAAGCTCCTCCAACTGGGCTCGAACCAGTGACCCTTCGATTAACAGTCGAATGCTCTGCCAACTGAGCTATGGAGGAATATTCATGTTGTACTTCGAACGTGTCGTTCTCTGTGCAACGAGAATTAACTATATAGCCTAACGCCGTTTTCACACAAATCGCCTGGTTAGCGGGAAAAATAGGGCTGTGGAACGTGGGGTGAGGAGACATCGGCAAGCGCATTGCTTGTGCGTTCCTATGTTGGAACCAAGACCTGGAGTTTGGCCGAGTCCCGCTAGTTTTCCCTTTTCCTGAACACCGTTCAATACGTCCGGTACCCTCAGATTATGACTTATTTCTCAGTGCGAATGCGGTCTGATTCCGCAGGCCAGCACATTTCGGGAGCAGAGCGAATTGTCAGGGAACACGAGGTTCCGGCGGTCTGTGCGGCGTTATCCGAGCGTGCTTTGGCGCACCCGAAGGGAATGGCGGAAAGTACCTTCATCACTGTGGAGGCTTTGACTGAGTCCGATATTCTGCACGTCCCTTCCGTAGGAGTAAAAGAAGAAGCGGTGCAATCGCCCTCGCAGGCTAGGGACGTCATCGAGGAACTATTGCGCCCCATGACCGCTCATTCCCAGGTAGTCATTGAAGAGACGTTTACCGCTAGGAATATGCGCGGTGCGATGCTGATTGCAGCCGATACAGGTAAGCGCTGCGAGCCAGACGCACAGCGCGGCGTCCGCGTGAGCCACATGGACGCGCACAATGCTCAAGACGCGGCTTTCAAAGGCAAGGACGCGGCCCGTGAGGCCATCGTTCTTGCGAGCAAGGTAGCCGCGCACCCCGATGTTCTAGCAGAGGTCTGTGTGTCTGATGACCCGGCCTATACCACCGGTTACGTCTGCATAGATGACACGTACCACCGCCTTCCACGCATTAAAGAGCCTGGATCGGATGAGGGAGCGCGGGCCTTCATCATCAAACCAGGCGCCGATATTGAAGCGTTGATTGATTATCTGGAAAACCGCGCCGTACTCGTGGATTTTGGGGCAGAAAAGTGAACGAGAGCCTAGAACAAGTCGCATCTGCGCGCCTGGACAAGTGGCGAGAAGACGGCCTGTGGCGCAGCCCTTCGGTTTTTGGAAGTGGACAAGTGCCGGAAAGCTCCTTGCGGACGGCCGCCGGGAAGACAGCCAAAGACGCGGTGCTCTTTAGCTCGTCGAATTACCTGGGCCTGGCAGAGCATCCGGAGATTAAAAGCGCCGTAAAGGACAGCGTTGATCACTACGGCGCAGGTTCAGGCGGCTCGCGACTGACCACCGGTACGTCTGAATTACACGTTGCGGTAGAGGCTGCTGCGGCCCGGCTGACTGGGTATCCAGACTCGGTGTTCTTTGCCACCGGGTATCAGGCCAATCTATCGACGTTGCAGGCGTTGGCCTCGCCCGAGCTCACCATTATTTCCGATGCGCGCAACCACGCCAGCATCATCGATGGCTGCCGGCTCGCAAAGGCGAGTGGCTCCTCCCTCTTCGTTACGGCGCACCGCGATACCTGCGCTGTGGAAGATGCCTTGGCTAACAGGACCACCAAGTATGCCTTGGTTATTACCGATGGCCTCTTTTCCATGGACGGGGTGCTTGCACCCTTGCCTGAGCTATCGCGGGTGGCGCGCAAATACGGCGCCTGGCTTATGGTCGATGATGCTCATTCATTCGGCACCGTCGGTGACCGCGGCTTTGGCCTCCCAGAATATTTCGGCGTCCAGCCCGATATCCAACTTATTACCGCTAGCAAGGCGCTTGGTGCTGAAGGTGGGCTCGTTGCAACGAGTAAGCCGGTGGCGCAGCTCTTGCGGCAACAAGCCCGGTCCTTCGTGTTTTCGACCTCGCCCACGCCAGCCACCTCTGCCGCTGTGCTTGCGGCGCTAAAACTCATTGAGTCTGATCCCAGCCTGGTTAGCCAACTGCAGGAGAATATTGCTTATTGGCACAACACACGCGGTACTACGCCAAAGCAAGGGCCGATTATCCCTGTGCACGTGGGCGATGAGGCCGCCGCGATGGACGCTAGCGCCGCACTGCTGGGGCACGGATTTATCGTCCCTGCAATCCGATGGCCTACTGTTGCACGAGGCGCTGCGATTCTCCGTGTTACCCTCATGGCAACTCACACGCGGGCGCAGATCGATGCTCTTTGTACAGAACTTCAACAGCTGGGATTATAATAAAACGCTCGGTGAGTGCGTCCAAGGAACGGGGTTCTCGTCGCATACACTGGCAGGCATTATGAGCAGCTTCATCATTGACTATTCTTGGCTCCACGAGCTGGTGCTGTACGGGCGTGACGCCGAGCTATCTGCTGCAATTATCGGCAACTGGGACATTATTGAAGCCATATGGGACTTGGAGGAAAAGTACTCCCTGGATGACTCCAGTTTCTTTGGCGGCGATAATTGGGTTGCGCGCTTTGAGTCGGGCCTCGATGGTGGACCCTTGGATGTGGAGCTATTGGACGAAGAAGATACTTCAGTGATGCTCGAGCTCTCCGTTACTGGTAACGATGAAGAGACTATGGAGCACGCGCTTATCGATGCCACCGAGACCATCACCTGGCACTTCTCCGACTGGGGCTTCGAGGATATAGAGCGGACCGCGGTGCAGTGAGCACAGCTGTAGATAATGGCGTGGAAAAGGGGCCTCGGCATGGCGATGGGTCATGACCGAGGCCCCAAAATTTGGTAGGCTGTTTAGCTACGCTGACTCAACGAGTTAGTCCTGCGCGACGGTGACGTTGACGTCGATATTGCTGCGGGTGGCATTGGAGTAGGGGCAGACCTGGTGGGCGGCATCGGCAAGCTCTTGTGCCTTGTCGTGCTCCTGGGCTGGAATGATGACTTCGAGCTCAACGGCGAGCTTGAAGCCCTCGCCTTCCTTGCCAATGGACACGCGGGCGCCTACGGAGGAATCGCCCAACTCAGCCTTCTCGCTGCGAGCTACCGCCTGCAGGGCGGAGTGGAAGCAAGCGGCATAACCAGCGGCGAAGAGCTGCTCCGGGTTGGCTCCATTGCCGTCGCCACCCATTTCCTTCGGGGTGGCCATATTGAAATCAAGGTCAGAATTTTGCACTACGGCGCGGCCATCGCGGCCTGCTCCGGTAGCGAGTGCTTCAGTGGTGTAAAGGGCGTCCATGATTACTCCTTCTCTAAAGTAATTTTCGTACGTGTAACGAGTACAGTCGCCGATTGTACTCAGAATTCTTACCCGTGTTTTTCGAGGTCAACGAAGTGAGGGGCATCAGGAAGGGATAGAAAAGGCAGTATGACTCAGCATGCGCCGCAGACCTACTCAACCCGCGTCGGGGGAGTGGGCGCTCCTTCTGGTGGAAGTACCTTGGGGTAGCGCTTCGATTGGCTGGATTCTCAACACATCGTGAGGACGGCGAAGACAACACATTTGGGGATGCGGACATTTTTTAGGACTATTCAGAGTAGCAGCTTGCGTCGGCGTTGATTGATGCTTAATCCGCCGAACT